>NZ_LGTE01000003.1 GCF_001263415.1 Thermincola ferriacetica | reverse complement strand
GTCACGGAGCGGAGGAATCATTTAACCTCCCCTTTTCCTATCTGCGGCACGCAACATATGCTGAGTGACCGGACGGGAGGCGGCCCGGCTTATTAGAAATGCAACATGAGCCATCGAGTTCGGGAACGCTGCCTGCCCGCAAGGGTTTGCAGCACCAAGCTCCCCGGTAGCGGAGACACCCTCCTACCCTGCCTCCATTCTCCAGCACCAAGCTCCGGGGTAGCCGGGTCATCCCACCCTTCCTTCATCCTGCCAACATGCTGCTTCACCGGTGCAGCAGCAACCTGCATTCCCGGAGTAACGGTTAAGAAAATATTTTTTAGACTTCCCCTTATTTTGCAGGATAAAGCTGGAAAACGGTTAATACTTATATAGCATGTACATAAATATTAAGGGGGAGCGGACGTGTTCAAAGCCAAGAAAATATTTAGTATTATTTTGCTGCTGACAATGGTTATATCAGTGCTTTTTCCTGGGATATCCCCGGCGGGAAGCGCAACAGGAACTACGACAAGCAATTCAGCCAGGCTACCTGTTAAAATGGATACTATGTTTTTAAAGGATCAAGTTATTCTGAAACTCAGGGGTAATAACCGGGAACAGCGGGAATTCCTTAAAAAAAATAGGCTTACCGTATTAAAAAAGGATACCAGGCTCAATTATATACTGGCCGGTACAACCGGAGGGCAGGATATTCCCATGCTGGTTAAAAAACTAAAAACCAGCCCTCTGGTGCAGAATGTCCAGCCAAACTATATTTACAAACCCTTTGCTTTGCCCAGGGACCCCATGTATTTCAGGCAGTGGGCATTAAAGAAAATCAATGCTGAACAGGGCTGGAATATTACCCAGGGTCGAAAAAGCGTAATTATTGCGGTTTTAGATACCGGTGTGGACGTGAACCACCCGGACTTGCGCAACAAGCTTGTTCCGGGGACGAACACTGTAAATCCATTAAAGAGTAACCGTGATGATGACGGACACGGAACCCATGTGGCCGGAATAGCCGCTGCCGTATCGAATAACGAGATTGGCATTGCCGGAGTGGCCGGTAACTGCAAAATAATGCCAGTCAAGGTTTTTGATTATTGGGGCGGCAGTGATATCAGTGTTGCCGACGGAATAATCTGGGCTGCTGACCATGGGGCCAATGTTATTAACATGAGCTTTGGCACCATGGCCAATTCAACCATGTTGAATGAGGCTATAGAGTATGCCCGAAAAAAGGGAGTCATTATGGTGGCAGCCGCTGGAAACTGGGCGAATCAGTATATCAGTTATCCGGCAGCTCTTTCACAGGTAATTGCTGTTTCCGCTACTGATAAAAACGATAAATTGGCTGATTTTTCAAGTTATGGACCGGAAATTGATGTATGTGCGCCCGGCGAAAAGATCTTCAGTACATATTGGGACCCACATAAAGGGTCTACCTATGGCGAGTTAAGCGGAACTTCCATGGCAGCGCCGCAGGTTGCAGGCCTGGCGGCTTTGCTGATAAGCGCCAAACCTTGGTTGACGCCTGATGAGGTCAGGCAAATCATAGAATCTTCCGCAAAGGACCTGGGAGAACCCGGTTGGGACCCTCAGTATGGTCACGGAAGGATAGATATATTTAAAGCGCTGACTACTTCTTTTGATAAAATAGACGTGGCCAACAATCGGCAGGAAGATGCCCAATATATAAAAAGTGGCCGGCCAGTGACCCAAAAACTTGATTATGGGGCTGATGAGGACTGGTACCGGATTTCTGTGCCAGACAGAGCAAGCCTGCAGTTTGAATTACTGCCGGCCGGTAAAGTTACTCCTGCCATAGAAATTTATAGTGAACAGGGAGAAATGCTGAACGCTTTTAACTCTATGGAAGAAGCGGGAGATGCCGATACACGCTTTGATGCCTGGGGGCTTTTTCCTAAACCCGATTCTAATGTGAAAGTCGGCGAAGCAGTATACGGTATCATTGGCGATTTGCCTGCCGGTGATTATTTCTTCAGGGTCTTTGGCAACCATAACCGTTGGTCTCAGGAGTTATACACTTTGACGGCTCAGATATTGGAGAAAAATGAATTGGTTCCTGATATGTGGGAGAGAAATGATACTTTGGAGGATGCCAAAAAAGTGGAATTGGGCCGCAAAGTATCGGCAGCCATAAATCCTTGTGGCGACGAAGACTGGTATAAGGTATATGTAATGCCAGGGAATATCTACAAAATTGATACGGAAGTCCCGGCCGGTCTTGATCTTGCTGTCGAGGTTATAGGTGAGCCGCCGGCTGATGGATTCGCCGGAGACAAGGGAACGGAAGGAGATTTATGGGATAATGGCCAACATGCCGACCAGATAATTGATACCGGTGGACAGGGTAAAAATGAAACAGGAACTTTTAAACCGTATATAGAAGGGGCCGGATATTACTATCTCAGGGTATATGATAAAACCAATGGTGCGGTGAATAGCCCATATACTTTACAGGTAACGGAGTACAATCCTCCTAAGGACCGGTATGAACCGAACGAATCAGAGAAAGATGCCCGCCCGATAGAACTGGGCAGCCAAGTTGAAGCCAATTTTTCCGGTGCGGAAGACCGGGATTGGTACCAATTTGAGGTAAGTAAGACGGGGATTGTTATCTTTGACTGGCAGGCGGTAACAACCCTTATCCCGGATATAACAATTTATGACGAAAAAATGGAACCCGTGAGCTTTCTAAATTACGGGTCGCCGGATCCTTTTGTGTCGGTCCCGCCCGACCCGGCCGAATCTCAGCGGTTTAAAGTTGCTCCAGGGAAATACTACATCAGTATAGCTAATTATCTGGGGGATATAACAGGTGACTACAAATTTACCCTGACTTTTGACAGCTTTAACTTTGTGGATGCCGAGATAAATGATACATACGAGAAATCTGTTCCTATCGGCTTGGGAGAGACGAAAACAGGCACCCTTTATCCGATGAATGATATAGATTATTATGTCCTGGATATCTATGAAAAAGGACCGGTACTGATAAAGATAATTCCGCCTCAGGGGCTGGATACTATGGTAGCAGTTTTCCGGGAGCCGGAGGGCAGGAAAAGGGAAGATATCGGGAACGACAAAGCAAATGAAGGTAAGTATGATTACCCTGACCTGGATTATGTTGTTCAAATCAATTCCGGCGGCGGCGGGAGTGTCGATGCCGGGGTTTTCATGGCTTCCAAGCCGGGACGGTATTATTTGGCTGTAAATGGCTGGGCTGAGTTCCCCGGCAAGGTCCCCAAAGGGACATATACGTTACTGGTCCGGAGTTTTAAAGCTGTGCCTGATTATTGGGAAAACAACAATACAATGCAAACGGCCAAACCTTTGGGCAACAATGCCGTATTCAGCCCTACATTCATGGGAACAGAAGACGTGGACTGGTTTAAAATATTTATACCTGCTTCTTCCCAACTGACCCTAAAGTTGGAGCCCCCCAACGATATTGACGGGGTTATTGAGCTATATGATTCCGCCGGTCGTTTGATTACCCGGGTAGACCAGGCTCTGGTGGGGGAAGAAGAGCTGTTCACCCTGCCGATTAAAAAATCCGGAATTTACTTTTTAAAGGTTTATGATTATTTAGGCAATGCTTCTGTCCTGCCGTATAAAATGACGGTCAAATACATTGTGGTGGGTAAAAAAGGGAAAAAGTAAGTTTAAAACATTTGGCCGTTTTCCGGCGTTATTTCACACTGAATTGAGGCAAATTAACCCACTTTCCTGATATTTTAGTTATGCACCTATTATCTCCTATTCATGTTAAAGCCAAATTAACGTGAAGTTGGCCCATCTCAAAATCTGGTTAAAAATTTCTGGTCAACGCAATTAATTAAAGTTTAAAAATCTTTTAACGTAATTTTTAAAAAGATAAGCTACACTTATAATAAGTGATATGGTTTTTTACTCCAATACTTTTATGGAAGAGAGTAGGTGCGGAAATGGAAGGTACGGTTAATGTAAGCGAGACAAAACGAAAGGATTGTTCTAATCACCCGCCGTTTAGACGTAAAGAACTTGAAAACATAATAAGAGAAAGGAAAATCAGGATTGTATACCAACCGATTGTCAATATAAAAACCGGAGAAATTATGGGTTACGAAGCCCTTACCCGTGGGCCGGAGGGCAGTCCATTATTTTCTCCAGTTGACCTTTTTCAGGCCGCTATGGACAACCAATTGCTTTTTGCGTTGGAACAAATTTGCCGCGAAGAAGCATTAAACAACATCCATGATTTAAAATCGCACCAACAGCTATTTCTCAACATGAATGCAGAAGTTGTTAATGACCCCCATTTCCAAAACGGAAAAACGAAAAAATGTGTTACCCTCCGCGGTTTTAAACCCGAACAGGTTACTTTTGAAATAACGGAGCGCACAGCTATTACTGATTTTGACAGTTTTTGCCGATCATTATGTCATTACCGGGAGCAGGGGTACACAATAGCCGTTGATGATGCGGGCGCGGGTTATTCCAGTTTGCAGGCCATAGTCGAATTGAGGCCGGAATATATAAAACTTGATATGTCTATCATCAGGGGAATTCATACCAGTCTCCCAAAACAGGCTATTGTTGAGGCAATGGTAAAGCTTGCTGCCGCGGTAAATGCAAAGATAATTGCGGAGGGAGTGGAAACCCGTGAAGAGTTAATAGCCCTTTATAATTTGGGAGTACATTATGTGCAGGGGTACTATCTGGCCAGGCCGTCCTACCCGGCTCCGGAGATTACTCCGGAAGCAATGAGGCTTATTGCAAATCTGAATAATACCTCGAAACCGCTTAAGCTGCATAACCAGTTCATCGGGTTGGGTATACGTATAGGAGAGATTGCAGAGTTAACACAGACAATAGAAAAAGAAACCCCTGTCAGCAAAGTTGAACAAATTTTACATGAAAAAAATCTAAACGGTCTGGTTGTAGTAGAAAATGGTCAGCCTGTCGGCCTTGTTATGAAAAACAAACTTTATTACAGACTTGGTACGAACTATGGTGTATCTCTTTATCAAAACAGGCCGGTAGCGTTAATTATGGATAAATCGCCTTTAATTGTGCATGCGGACATGCCTCTTGAAGATGCTTCACAAATTGCTATGAGCCGTGACGAATATAATCTTTATGACCTTATAATAGTGGTTGACAAGGGAGGGAAATATGCTGGAGTAGTTTCCATAATGAGCATGCTCAATAACATTACCAAAATGAGAATTTCCTGTGCTCAAAATTCAAATCCACTTACCGGTCTGCCGGGTAACCTTATCATTGAGGCAAAATTAAAAGCCTTAGTGGAAGAAAATGGGGACTTTACGGTCTTGTATGCCGATTTGGATAACTTCAAAGCATTTAATGACAAGTATGGTTTTGAAAATGGAGATAAAGCTATTCTCCTAACTGCCCAGATTTTAAGTGACAGCCTGGTAAGGTTTGGTTCAGGTGATGATTTTGTTGGCCATATCGGCGGCGATGATTTTGTTATAATCACAAAACCGGAATACGCGAAAAACATAGCCAACTATATTCTTGAAAACTTTGATAAAAATATCCGGAATTTATACGATCCTAAGGACCTTGCCCTAGGATTTATAGAAGTTACTAACCGGCGCGGCCGGCCGGAAAAATTTCCGATTATGTCCATATCATTGGCGGCAGTTAATAATACTAAACGAAAATTCCGCAATTATTTGGAAATCGGCGAAATTGCAGCAGAATTAAAACGAGTTGCCAAGCAAAACCAGGGATCATCTGTAGTTTTTGATTTTTAATAATGATTTAAATTACTTGGCGTATTACCCTTAGGGCTGCTGTGGTGCTTGTTGTTATAACTTTTGATCTTCGGCAATAATTTATAAATATGGCATTTGTGAGGCTTTACAGGCATAGAAAAATAGCCTTCACAATGATGATATACTATTTTTGTACTGAAATTTTCCAGGAGGTATAATCGGATGGCCTATAATTGCATTTTGTTCGACCTGGACGGAACATTACTCAATACCAATACTTTGGTACTGGAGTCTTTCCGGTATACCTTTAAAAAACACTTGGGGCGGGAAGTTTCTGATGAAGAGCTGTATCCCTATTTTGGGGTGCCTTTGGTCGATATAATGAAAGTTTTTGACCCTGACCAGGTAGAGGAAATGCTCCATACATACAGAACCTTTAATCAGGAAAAACATGACGAGCTTACCACTCTTTTTCCCGGTGTCAGGGAGACTTTAACGGAACTGCGTAAGAAAGGTATTAAAATGGCGGTAGTTACCTCAAAAATCAAAAAGGTGGCTCTTAAGGGGCTGCGTCTGTTTTCCCTGGACCGTTTTTTTGATGCTCTGATAGCTTTTGAAGATACGGAAGCCCATAAGCCCAATCCTGCTCCCATCAACAGAGCCATGGAAATTCTCAACCATCCGGCAAAAAGAAAAGTTCTCATGGTTGGTGACAGCCCCTTCGACATCCAGTGTGCTGTCAATGCCGGTGTAGGTTCGGCTGCTGTGAAGTGGAGTGTCCATGGTATTGAAACGCTGCGCAGGTATAAACCTGACCTGGTACTGTCAGAATTCCAGGATTTGGTAAAAATCACAACCGCAAAGGGTGATTAATATAATAGTAGTAGAAACGGCCTTTTGGGGAGTGATTTTTATGAGTGATCTGATACCGTGGGATGCCATCAGGAACCTGGAGCATTTTTTCAGGGCTGTTGAGAATTACTTTAATGCTCAGTTGAAGGCTTTGGATAAGTTTTTTGAGGGTATAGACGTGCACAACATAAAGGTGCAGGAGGAGCGGGACAGGACCCTGCTGCATTTTATCGTCCCGGAAGAATTAAAAAATAAATTGGATGTAAGAGTTGAAGGGGATAAGGTGGAAGTATTTGGGCAAACAAGCAGTTCAGAGAAAAACAGTCATTCGGCTGCTGCCAGTTGGAAAAGTTTTTACCAGTGCTACAGATTGCCAAAGAGAATTGCGGCGGAAAAAGCCCAGGTTTATTTTAAAGGCAACCGGTTGACTGTTGAAATCCCCAAAACATAATTTTCCAATATTAATATAAAAATCAAGTTTTATTGAAAGATGAGCAAAAAATGTTGAAATTAATCACATATTAAGGTAAAATATTGGAAAAATGATAATTTTTGATGTGAACTCCATAAAAAAGATGGAAAAATTGAGGGGGAATAGACGTGCAGAGATTTTTTCATTTTACCATTACCAGCGATGCTAAAAGACAAGTTCCCAAAATGATTTTGGAGCGTTTGGCAGACGAGTATTTATGGCAGGAGCAGGAGGCCAGTAACGGCCCCATGTCTATCAAATCGCGGGCTGCCAGAATAAAAGAACTTATAGAAAAAGAAGTAAAGCGACGTTCGGCTCAGGAGGAATTTAATAAGATATTAAATGAAAAAAGAACCAATCTGGCCAGTTAAAAAGATTTTTCAAAGGGGATAGGCAGACGCCTATCTTTTTTTTACGGTTTTTCATTGACGGCGCAATTAGAAGATTGTTACAATATAATTAATAAGGTAACAATTAACAGTAATGTACAATTCATTTTTTCGGGCGGGACCATGGTTTGGTTGGTGGAGTTCGTATGCAAATTGGTTTGTCACACAAAAACTTGTCCAGGTTATTAATGGTTCTGGCTTTAATGTTTTATATTGCCAATACTTTTCCTTTGCTTGGGAAAATGCCGGTAACCATGGATGAAGTCCTGTTTGCGGAGCCGGCCAGAAACTTTGTTCAGGAAGGTCATTTCGGTACCACGTCCATGAGCGGGCTATTTCAATTTCAGACGAAAACCTACTGGCAACATCCCTTATACATAATGTTAATGTACATACCAATAAAATTGTTCGGCTTTAACTGCTGGTCCATCAAAATACTGTCTGCCTTCCTGGGATTATTGTCATTACTCCTCGCTTATAAAATAGGCAAAAACCTAGGGGTACCTCATCTGTTTCCTATTTTACTGGTATTTAATGTGCTTTTCATCTGGGTGGCCTGTATAGGGCGCATGGAGATGCTTACCCTGTTGTTATCCCTGGCGTCGTTTTATTTTGCCTGGAACAAACGACCGGTAGAGGCCGGGTTCATTGGCAGCTTGGCTGTGCTGAACCATCCGGTTGGTATTTTTACCGTTTTGGATGGTTTAATATTACTTAAGTTAAAAGCGTCAGTAGATAAACGGTTTTTTGCTGCCCTTGCTTTTCCCGTACTTATAACTTTTTCCTTTGTAATTGGGGATCTGAATGAATTTGTCAGACAGTACTTTACGGTACAGAGGTATCTTTATGCAAACAGCGGGTGGCTGGGCGGTCCTTTAGTCCAGTTAAAAAATTTTTTGCGGCTGTTGCAGGAGGCCAGGCAATGGCTGTTCTGGCTCATTCCGTTAGCCTTATTGATGATTGTTGGTCTAACCAAGAAACAGGATAACGAGGCCAAAACCTTGCTGCTCATTCAGGCCGTCAATTTCCTGGGACTGGTTGTTCTTGTGCCAAATAAGTATATTAATTATTACGTCGCTTTGGTAATTCCTTACATGGCATTATATGCTGCCTATTCTCTGAAAAAACACAGAAGCACAGGTTTAGTTTTTCTTTTGATTGTGCTCATTTTCACAAATGGGATAGGTATAGTAAAAAGTTTTTCCGGGTATAGAAACGGCAATGATGGTGCAGCGACACTGCAAAATTTGGTCGAACCTCATTCCACGGTGATCGCCCAGCCCAGCCTGGCTGTTTATTTGGATGACTGTCGTGTCATAGGTTTTCATAATGTACGCATGATTATGGATCTGGAACGCAAAACCGCGGAAACGGCTTTGCAGGAAATATCCCCCGATTACATAGTAATTGATACAAATATTGCCCAGTTCAACAAATGGCCGCTTTTTACCAAGGATCAGGACAGTCTTGGAAAATTTATTAAAAAACAGACCGTTTTTTGTGGAAAAACCCAAATACACGGCCAAAACTATTATGTATTCAAGTTTACAAGAGACGGGCAAGTTTAACTCCGGTTTTTTTAGAACGGCTTGAGGCATACTAAAACCGGAGGTGTTAAGGAAATGGATAAAAACGAAAAAGTAAAAGAAATTATGCAATTCGTAATGGACCATCCGGAATCACAGGCCAGCAGGGCAGTAGGACGCCGCATGATCGGTACAGGAGAAAGCCTCAGGGAAGCGGAACACCTTTCTCAACTGGGTGCTGTCCTGGCTCAGGCTGATGACGAGGAAGTGGATGCTTGTTACTACATCATTTCTTGATTTTTTCTCAATGAAAAACAAATGTTAATATAAAGATGCCAGTCACGCCAGCAAGAGTTTTACCAATGTTTACAAAACCAGGTTTTGTATGATAACATGAATTAAGATCAAAAACGCGGTAAGGAGTGGAATCAATGCTGGCTAAAGAAGTAATGCATACCAATGTGCTTACCGGCAAACCTGAAAACAGCATTCAGGAATTAATAAGGATGATGCTGAACTTCAACGTCAGTATGCTGCCTATTGTTGATGATAATTTAAAGGTTTTAGGAGTGGTTACGGAAGGTGATATAATCTACCGTGCTTATTCTGATGGGGAGCCTGTCGATGTAGGAGTAGCTTTTTTAGGAAAACTTCGCGAAATGATTAAATCAATAAATAAAAGGTCGGGAACTACAGCGAGGGAAGTAATGACCGAAGAGCTGTTTACAGCCAGTGAGGATACCCCCATTTCGGAAATAGCCAGAGTGATGGTCCGGGAAAAAATAAAAAACGTGCCCATATTGGCCGATGGAAAATTAGTTGGCCTTGTTAGCAGGCGGGATATAATGCGGTTGGTTATGGAAGGAAAACTTTAACAAACTTATTTAATTTAGTTTTTTAACTAAAGATTAACAAAAATTTAACTATTAAATAATAGCCCCTTTACATACCTATCCTAAAATGGGGTTAGAATTCTTTTAGGTATGGTGGTAAAAGTGGCTAAAATATTAATTGTTGACGACGAGCATCACATAATTGAACTTGTTAGATTCGTTCTTCAAAAGGAAGGATTCGATGTTAAAGTAGCCCAAGACGGACTTACTGCCATCAAGGAAACAGAAAATTATAGGCCTGATTTAATTCTTCTTGACCTGATGTTACCTGGGATAGACGGGCTGGAAGTATGCCGGACTTTGCGCAAAAAGCCGCAAACGGCAGATATACCGGTAATCATGGTGACGGCCAAGTCTGATGAAATGGACAAAATCATTGGCCTCGAGTTGGGGGCCGATGACTACGTAACAAAGCCTTTCAGCCCACGGGAGTTGGTAGCGCGCGTGAAGGCCAGGTTGCGGAGAAGAACCGGCCTTATTAAACATGCCGATAGAAAGGTTGAAGAAGAGATAGTCTATGGGCCCTTGGTTGTGCGACCTGCCCGGTATGAGGTTTTTTTAAATGGGGAGAAACTGGACCTGACATTAAAAGAATATGAATTACTTGTCCTCCTGATAAACAACCCGGGTAAGGTTTTCAGCAGGGATTTCCTGTTATCTACCATATGGGGTTTTGATTATACGAGTGACACCCGTACAGTTGATGTACACATTTACCACTTACGTCAGAAAATTGAACGGGATCCTTCTCAGCCCGGCTTTATAGAAACAGTGCGCGGTGTGGGTTATCGTTTTAAAGAATTGGCCTAAAGAAGAATACCTTTTCATTAATCTGAAAAAAGAAGACTGTTTGCATGAAATTTCTTCACCTAAACAGGTGGCATCTGGTGCCGCCTTTTTTCTTTTACGCAAAGTTCACATTAATTAACATAACCTTAACAATGTCATAATTGGATGTTAACAGTTGTGTTTTATAATGTGAATTGTGGCAAAGGTTGGCCATCGAAAAATAATTAGAATATTTAAAGGAGGGGCAAAAAAGTGCAAAAATTGAAAAAGATCTTATTAGTAACTTTGGCAGCATTGCTAGTTTTCGCTGTCGTAGGATGCAGTGGGACAAACCAGGAAGGAACCAATAAGACAAACCAGGAAGGAACCAATCAGGGACAAACAGCAGGAGAAAATGGGATTGCCGGTTCAATTACCGCTGTTGGTTCAACAGCTTTACAACCATTGGTGGACCAGGCAGCACAGCAGTTTATGAGTGAGAATCCGGATGCCCAAATAGTTGTTAACGGTGGAGGAAGCGGTACAGGTCTTACCCAGGTTTCCCAGGGAGCAGCTAATATCGGAAACTCTGATGTTTTCGCTGAAGAAAAAGACGGTATCGATGCCAGCCAGTTAGTTGACCACAAGGTAGCCGTTGTGGGCATGGCTGCGGTGGTAAACCCCAAGGTTAAGGTCAACAACCTTACCAAACAGCAGTTAATTGATATTTTTACCGGCAAAATTACTAATTGGAAAGATGTTGGAGGTATAGACCAAAAAATTACCTTGGTGAACAGGCCAAAAGGTTCCGGTACTCGTGCTACCTTCAAGAAATACGCGTTGGATGGTGCGGAGGAAGCCAGTGGAATTGAAGAGGATTCTTCGGGAACCGTTAGGAAGATTATTGCAGAAACCCCTGGCGCGATTGGATACTTAGCATTATCCTATGTTGATAAGAGCGTAGTGGCTGTAAGCCTTGATGGAGTCGCTCCCACCAAGGAAAACATTGTCGAAGGAAAGTATCCTGTCTGGTCTTATGAGCACATGTATACCAAGGGTGAACCTAAGGGTTTAACCAAGGCTTTCCTGGATTATATGCTTTCCGACGATGTTCAGAAAACTCTTGTTCCAAAATTGGGCTATATACCGGTAACTGAAATGAAGGTAGAGAAAGGCGCGAAGTAAAAGCATATTTTTAAGAAAGTTAATTCAGGCCAGGGCAGCTTCAATTTTGTTGGGGCTGTCCCATCATGCTTTTATTAATGAGTGGTTTTTATTTTGATTAGGGGTGTTTGGAACGTTGAATTTAAAAAATGTGAAAAACGAGTTAATTGGTAAATGGGCTTCTTTTTTATGTGTAGCTCTGGTAATTGTGCTCACGATTTCAATTATTTTCTTTATTGCTTCCAAAGGTTTGGCCATCTTTTTCAGCAACCACATTAGTTTTTCCAATGTATTTTTAAACACCGATTGGTTCCCCGATCGTAGCGCAGCCGAAGGAGGCCCTTCATTCGGGATTTTGCCTTTTTTGGCAGGCTCGATTGTAGTCTCATTGTTCGCAGTGTTGCTAAGCGCGCCGTTAAGCATCATTTCCGCCTTTTTTATTACGGAAATAGCGCCAAGCATTGGTCAAAGATTTTTGCAGCCTGCCGTTGAACTGTTAGCCGGTATCCCTTCTGTAGTATACGGGTGGATTGGCCTGAGTGTCCTGGTACCTTTCATAAGAAGCACCTTTGGCGGATTAGGGGTCAGTGTTTTGGCTGCCGGTCTGGTCCTCGCCGTTATGATTCTGCCTACTACCGTCAGTGTTGCCACAGACCGGATTAAGGCACTCCCTAATTCATATAAAGAAGCCTCCTATGCTTTGGGTAGTACGCGCTGGCAATTAATTCGCCGAGTCCTGTTTCCGGCAGCCTTGCCCGGCATCATGACAGGACTGATCCTGGGCCTGGCCAGAGCTTTCGGAGAAGCGCTGGCAGTCCAAATGGTGCTGGGCAATGTGAGGAAGATACCACATTCCCTACTTGATCCGGCTACCACATTGACCAGTGGAATTACTATGGACATGGGGTATACTGCTATGGGGTCCCCCTGGAACAATGCTCTTTGGACCATGGCCCTGGTGCTGCTAATCATGTCATTCTTTTTTATTATCATAATCAGACTGGTGAGTAAAAGGGGGGTTAACCAGTGAACGCCAGAACAGCCGATAAATTGGCCACTGGGATGTTTTGGGCCGGAGCGCTTACTGTAATTGCTCTTCTTTTGTTTCTGATCGGATATATTCTTTACCATGGCGCTAAAGTGATTGACTGGCATTTTTTAACCAGTCCTCCGACAAATATAGCTGCCGGAGGCGGGATTGGGCCTCAAATCTTCAACTCTTTTTACCTGTTGGTCCTTTCTATGCTTATTACAGTGCCTATAGGTTTACTGGCAGGCGTTTATATGGCTGAATATGCCAAAAACGGGCCGCTGGTAAAAATCATCAGGACCTGTATAGAAACCCTGGCATCTTTGCCTTCGATTGTTGTAGGGCTTTTTGGTTTAATAATTTTTGTCAATATGACCGGCTGGGGATACTCCATACTGGCCGGGGCCTTTGCTTTGTCTGTTATTAATTTGCCTTTTATTGTCCGGGTAACGGAAGAATCTATTACCGGTGTACAGAAAGAATATAAGGAAGGCAGTTTGGCCCTGGGGGCGACAAAATGGCAGACGATAGTGAAAGTTTTGCTGCCAACAGCATTTCCGGGACTTATAACCGGTTTTGTTATTTCTGCCGGGCGGATCTTTGGCGAGGCTGCGGCGCTGCTTTATACTGCCGGAATGAGCAGCCCGAACCTCAATTTTTCACGCTGGCTCCCAACTTATCCTACGTCGCCGTTCAATCCATTCAGACCCGGGGAAACCTTGGCGGTTCATATATGGAAGGTTAATTCCGAAAGTCTTATACCCGATGTGCGGGCCGTGGCAGATGGGTCGGCTGCAGTTTTAATCATAGTGGTGCTGCTGTTTAACATTTTAGCCAGGTGGATAGGACGCCGCATGCAAAAACGTATGGGTTAAGAAATAAAAACTTTGCTGAAAAAAGTTTCAAGAAGGCTCCAGTTGGTGATATAATAAATCCGGAATATTACAACAGGGGAGCCAAACCATGAAACATTTTCACCTTGACGAATTCGCCCAAATGGATACCTTTTTTCATCGCATTGATCCCAGGGCCAAGACGGTGACCACTCTTGTTTTTATTTTCCTCGCTGCCGGGGTTAAGACGCCGGCCCTTTTGTTCGCGACCGCTTTCTTTTGGATTTTGTTACTGATATTTGCCCAAATACCTTTAAGTTATATTTTCAGCCGAATTACCTGGGTCATACCTTTTGCCGGGATAATGATTTTGATTTTCCCTTTTATTAAGCCGGGAGAGACTTTGCTTCATGTGAACCTCTGGGTGGTAACGTTAACGGCGACGAAAGAGGGAGTCCGGGAAGCTGTTATGCTCTTTGGCCGGGTTTTGGCCTCCATATTGGCCGTGCTTTTTCTGACCTTGACGACAAGGTTCAACTACCTTTTAAAGGCTTTGGCCGAACTGCGGGTTCCGGCTGTTTTTCTACAGCTTCTTGAATTTACCGTCCGCTATATTTTTGTGGCCATGGATGAATTAAAACGTATGCGGCGGGCCCGCAAGGCCAGGGCCTTTGTGGCCGGCAAGAATATCTGGCACCTGCATACGCTGCGCACCCTCGGGCAGTTGGTGGGTTCGCTGTTTATAAGAGCATATGAGAGGGGAGAACGGGTATATCTGGCTATGCTTTCCCGGGGGTATACGGGGAAAATGAAAACACTGCATGATTTTAGGATGATGCCGAAGGATTTTATCTGGACAGTTTTGGTGCTTGGTGCCGGTATTGTTCTCGTTATCCTGGACAGGAGGGGGTTATAGAATGGGTACGGTAAACAAGGGAGCCGACATAGAAAATATCATAGAAGTAAATGACCTGCATTACCGGTATAAAGATGATACCCACGCCTTAAAAGGAATATCCCTCTCCGTACCAAAGGGTTCACGGACGGCTTTGGTCGGACCCAACGGAGCAGGTAAGTCAACCCTGTTGTTGCACTTGAATGCCATCAACCTGCCTCAGCAGGGAAGCATTAAAGTGGCGGGGATAGAGGTATCACCGGCTACAGAAAAAGAGATCAGGAATAAGGTGGGTTTGGTATTTCAGGACCCTGATGACCAGGTATTTGCTATGACGGCATGGGACGATGTTGCTTTTGGCCCGCTGAATATGGGTTTGGGCCGCGATGAAGTTAAATCCCGGGTAGAGGATGCCCTGAAATTAGTAGGTATGTGGGAATTCAAGGATAAAGCGCCTCACCACCTGAGCTTCGGCCAGAAGAAAAGGGTGGCCATTGCCGGGGTTGTGGCCATGGACCCGGAAGTAATAATTCTCGATGAGCCCACGGCTTATCTGGATCCTGGGGGACAGGACGTGCTTATGGAGATTCTGGCCGGCTTTTATGAGAGGGGTAAAACTATTCTGTTAGCCACTCATGATATGGATCTGGCCGCGGAATGGGCTGACCGGATTATTGTCATCAAATCGGGTAGGACACTGGCCGAAGGAGGTAAAGAACTGCTGGTGAATAAAGATATTGTCTCTCAGGCTAATTTACGCCTACCCATCGTAGCGCAGATTTTCAGCCGGCTGCCGGAATTTACGCCAGATACATTACCTTATACGGTAGATGAGGCGGTAAAAGCGATCAGGAAAATTAGTCAAAAGGGGTGAGCGCCCTGAGTTTGAAACGCTGCTTTCTGGCTGTTCCGCTGTCCGGTGAGGCCAAACGGCAGCTTTCCGCTGTGCAGGAATCCATTGAGAAGGTAGCCGGACCAGAGGGTTTTAGAATAAAATGGGTGGAACGACAGAACCTGCATTTGACTGTAAAATTTTTCGGCGATATTTCAGAACAGCAAATCGGCAGGCTTAAAGATATGATTCCCGAAAGGCTGAGCAGTGTAGGAAGTTTTCGGTTTAAGCTCACGAAAATCGGAGGATTTCCAAACTTGAAAAATCCTAATGTTCTGTGGACTGGGGTCTGTGATCCGGGTAGTAACCTGGCCAGATTGCACGAAATTATAGACGAAATCGCCGAGGAAATTGGTTTAGCCCGGGATACCAAGAAATATATTCCCCATCTGACCCTCGGCCGGTTAAAAAAGCAGCCGGAAAAGGTATTTCATTTGTCCCCACAGGGAACGGTGGAAGGGATTACAGGGTTAACAGTCCATGTTGGCGAAGTAATATTGTATGAAAGCCGGCTTACGCCTGCCGGCCCCGTTTATAAAAGTCTTGCAAGGTTTCCATTAAGTACCGGCTAAATATTTTTTTTTTGCAGGAACATTTTGCCCGAGCTAGAATAAAATTAAATTATGTTTTTAGTTGATGCTGCGGAGAGGTGAACAGAGTGTTAATTATCGGCTTGAACGGCAGCCCGAATAAAGAAGATAATACTGCTGCATTATTAAGTGCCGCCCTGGAACCGGCCAGGGAAAAGGGGGCTGAAATTGTTATCATTCATGCTGCTGAGGCTATGAAGAGTGCGACGATACCTTTTTGCAACTGCTGTTCCAACCCTTGCGGCGGTCACTGTTTTAAGGATCGGGAACTGGGCAAGGTTTATGAACTGCTCGGCCGAGCCGATGGAATAATTATTGGCAGCCCGGTTTACTTCGGTACTGTTTCCGCTCAGTTGAAAGGTTTCTGGGATAAAACGAGGCAACTGCGGGCCAACAAGAAACTGTTAAACGTTGTTGGCGGAGCAGTTACGGTGGGTGCCGCCCGCTTTGGCGGACAGGAAACTACTGTTAAGGCCATTCATGACATGATGCTGGTGCAGGGTATGACGGTAGTCGGCGACGGTTATATTGAAGATGACGCCGGTCACCACGGCGGTTGTGCCCAGCGGCCTGCCAATGCTGATGAAACAGGATTGCTGCGGGCCCGCATTCTTGGCCGGCGGGTTTATGAAGTAGCTGAAGCTACAAAAGCTTTAAGGCAGAGATAATTGCTATAGCTTAATTGTCGTGGGACTGCCCGCGACTTTTCTTTACCTAGTGTTCCGGTTGAGGGGGTGCGCAAATGAATATCCGGGAGAGAACGGAACAAATGGAAGCACGGCAGCTTTCACCATATGCCTGTTTGTCCAGAAACAGCCGAGGGCGCATGAAACCGGCTCCGGAATGTGAAGTAAGGACGGCATTCCAAAGGGATCGGGATCGCATAGTCCATTCCAAGGCTTTTCGGCGGCTCAAACATAAAACCCAGGTGTTTATAGCGCCGGAAGGAGACCATTACCGAACCCGCCTGACCCATACCCTTGAAGTGGCGCAGATTGCCCGTACTATTGCCAAAGCTCTGCGTTTAAATGAAGACCTGACAGAAGCCATTGCCCTGGGACATGACCTGGGACACACGGCTTTCGGGCATGCCGGCGAAGAGGCTTTAAATGTGGTTATGCAGGAGCATTTTGGCATGCATTTCAAACACAATGAACAGAGCCTCCGGGTGGTTGATGTGCTTGAACCCATGAACCTGACCTGGGAGGTCCGGAACGGCATCGAGCACCATACAGGCCCTGTTACCCCGGCTACCCTGGAAGGCGCTATTGTAAAAATTGCTGACCGGATGGCATATATTAACCATGATATTGATGATGCCATCAGGGGTGGGATCATCAGGTTGAGTGACCTGCCGAGGGATTGTTTAAAGGTTCTTGGCGAAGACCACAGTACGCGTATTAATACTATGGTAAGAGACATGATAACAGCCAGCACAGACCAACCGGAAATAAAAATGAGCCCGGAAGTAAAAGAGGCCATGGACAAACTTCGTTCCTTTCTGTTTGAACGTGTTTATGTGGGTTCTACCGCCAAAAAAGAAGAACAAAAAGCGAAAAAAGTATTGGTAAGCTTGTTTATGCATTTTGTAGAGCATCCGGAAGCCCTTCCTGAAGAATGGGATGTTTTGAAGAAATCCGAATCTATAGTCAGAATTGCCTGTGATTACGTAGCCGGTATGACAGACCGTTATGCCATAAAACAATATACCGAGTTATTTTTACCTGACCCCTGGATAGTTTGATAAAAAAGACTTTATATGTTATAATACTTTTTTAAACCTGTATAATCTGTTAATTTATGGTTAAAATAATATATGTTTTGGCAGAATCTTTTTAAAATTTGTCAAAACGGGAAGGAAAATTTTATGTGACATCGAATAATACTAATTATCCCATTAAAATACTCGTCGATGCGGACTCTTGCCCAGTGCTTTCAGAAATAACCAATGTTGCAAAAAAATTTAATATTCCGGTTATACTAATTGCGAGTATAGCGCATTTTGGCCGGGAAGTGCGACCTGGGGAAGATTTGATTTATGTTGATAATGTCTCTCAGGCTGTAGATATGGAAATTCTGAACAGGGTAAAGAGAAATAATATTGTAGTCACCGGTGATTACGGGCTGGCCAGTTTGGTCTTGGCCAAAGAGGCCCGGGCTTTAAGCCCAAGAGGATATATTTATTCCGAAGCGAGTATGGAGAGGCTGTTGGTCGAACGCCACCTTGGCGTTAAAATTCGCCGGGGCGGAGGGCGCACGAAGGGTCCGAAAGCCTTTACCAAATCTGATAGGCAAAGGTTTTGCCTTAATTTAACTAGATTAATCGAGGGGATATTAAAAGAAGCAAAAACCCCGTCTCTTGAGGAGAGGGGGTTTTAAAATCCGGCAGCAGGAAAATATCAATATTTGGCGAATCACTTATTTACTACGAGTTGTCGGATTTGAGGGTGGTTTAATTGGGTTTTATCCCCGATGATATAGTAGATGAAATAAGGCAAAGGAATGACATTTATACAATAGTATCCGAATACCTGCGTTTGAAAAAACAGGGCAGGAATTATGTGGGGTTGTGCCCGTTTCATAATGAAAAAACTCCTTCCTTTACAGTGAACCCTGAAAAGCAGATGTATTACTGTTTTGGCTGTGGGGCAGGAGGGAATGTAATCTCCTTTATTATGCAGATAGAAAACCTGAACTTTCCTGAGGCTGCTAAGTTTCTGGCCGATAAAGCGGGTATAGTTATTCCTGAGGGTAAAAATTCCGCTGCGGCACAGAAACTCAGGCAGAGGGAAAAGGCGTACAGGTTAAATGAATTGGTTAAAAACTTTTATCACTATATTTTGCTTAATCATGACATAGCTGCCGGAGCCAGGGAATACCTCCTGAAAAGAGGTATTGACCGGGCTACTATAGAAAAATTTCAACTTGGTTTTGCGCCGCCTGGCTGGGACAGCCTGCTGGGATTTTTGCAAAAAAGGGGATATTCGCCAGATTATTTAGAGGCGCAGGGCCTGGTAACAAAAAGGTCCACCGGGACCGGCTATTATGACCGGTTTCGCAACAGAGTGATGTTCCCAATCTGGGACCACAAAAATAATGTTATTGGTTTCGGAGGGCGGGTTTTGGATGATAGCCTGCCGAAGTATTTGAATTCTCCTGAAACCAGTGTTTTTAACAAAAGTAAAAATTTATACGGGATTAATTTTGCTATTCCGGCTATAAGAGAACAAGAACACGTCGTTATAGTTGAAGGCTACATGGATGTAATTACCTGTCACCAGTATGGGGTTTCAAATGTGGTCGCTTCTCTTGGTACGGCAATGACCAGGGAACAGGGTAAAATTTTGGCCCGCTACGCGCCAAATGTATATATTGCTTATGATGCGGATACAGCCGGGGTAGCAGCTACCCTGCGCGGTTTAGAGATTCTGCAGGACACAGGGTGCCGGGTGAAAGTGGTGACCATCCCGGATGGCAAGGATCCCGATGAATTGATTAGGAAGAAAGGACCGGAAAGTTTTACCCGCTTAATCAGGGAAGGTTCTAAGTCTTTGATTGAATATAAATTGGCCAAAGGTATGGAAAAATTTGATTGTAATACGATTGAAGGGAAAATAGGAATTGTTGGCGAATTAATACCTAATATAATCAGAATTCCCAGCGAAATTGAAAGAGAAGAACAAATAAAGTTAATTTCAACAACTTTAGGCATAAGTTCCCATTCACTTTGGGGAGAAATTAAGAAATATCAGCAGCAATTCAGAAAAAATATGGCCAAATGGGATAAAATTACCTTAGAAAGGGATAATAACACTGAGTTTAAAGCGCCTAAAGGAACCCCCAAGGTAACAAATCCTGAACAGGTAATTAAAAAAAGCGCACGCCGGCAAGCGGAAGACAACCTGATAAGGTTGCTGATTACACATCAGGAGCTTTATGGAAGAGTCAAAGAGGAACTGGGTGTGAATTTCACCGATGTTCCGGAATATATTGTTATTATAAATTATTTGGATGAAATTTTGGCCTCTGGCATTGAATTTGAACCTGCTGCTTTTATTGATAAAGTGGCAGATAAAGAACTAAGGCAGAAACTCTCGGCTTTGATGATGCAGGAGGAACCGCCGGGCGACCCGCACTCCTTAATTGCCGACTATATTAAGGTGATTAAGGATGATGACATAAAATGCCGCCGTGAAACATTATTGAAACAAATTGAGCAGGCGGAACAGTCTAAAGATATGGAACTGCGAGATAAACTTTTAATGGAGTTTTCCAAACTTATATAAAATACCAATACCCTGGGGAAGGGGGGGAATACATGTCCAAGGATATTATACAAGTTGAAGGGGTACAAGAATTAATTGAAAATGGAAAGAAAAGGGGTATTTTAACCTACACCGAGATTATGAACACTTTGCAGAGTGTGGACCTGAACCCCGAACAGATAGATGAAATCTATGAAAAGTTAGCCAATATGGGAATAGATGTGGTTCCTGAAGTACCTGACCTGGAGCCCTTGGATAGTGAGGCTATCGAAGCTGACGCTGAAGAGGCCGAAATTGAAGTGGATTTAACTGTACCCGACGGTATTGGTATAGATGACCCTGTCCGTATGTACCTTAAGGAAATAGGGCGAGTTCCGCTGTTGACCGCTGAAGAAGAAGTTGAACTGGCTAAGAGAATGGAGTCAGGAGATGAGGAAGCTAAACGGCGGCTGGCTGAAGCGAATTTGCGTTTGGTGGTAAGTATTGCCAAGAGGTATGTTGGCAGAGGATTGTTATTCCTGGACCTAATTCAGGAAGGTAACCTGGGTTTGATTAAGGCCGTAGAAAAGTTTGATTACCGTAAGGGTTATAAATTCAGTACCTATGCCACCTGGTGGATCAGACAGGCAATTACCAGGGCCATCGCGGACCAGGCCAGAACTATACGAATTCCTGTGCATATGGTGGAGACTATTAATAAGTTAATCCGGGTTTCCAGGCAATTACTGCAAGAGCTTGGGCGCGAACCAACTCCTGAGGAAATTGCGGCTGAAATGGATATCCCGGTGGACAGGGTGAGGGAGATTATGAAGATTGCCCAGGAACCTGTCTCATTGGAGACTCCTATCGGCGAAGAGGAGGATTCCCATCTTGGTGATTTCATAGAAGACCAGGATGCGCCCGCTCCGGCAGAAGCAGCTTCCTTTATATTGCTGCGTGAACAACTGGAAGAGGTATTGGAGACCCTTACTCCAAGAGAGGAAAAAGTCCTGCGGTTGAGGTTTGGCCTTGATGACGGAAGGTCCAGGACTTTGGAGGAAGTAGGCCAGGAATTTGGGGTAACCAGAGAGCGTATCAGGCAGATAGAAGCGAAGGCTTTAAGAAAATTAAGACACCCCAGCAGAAGTAAAAAATTAAAGGACTTTTTAGAATAGCGAAGGGTTTTTGAGTATTCACGACATATTTTCTGTTAAGTAGGAATAAATTTAAATTTTCCAGTAACAATATTATTGACCAAGTTATAAATGTATCGTATAATGTATTTTGTCACTTGAGATGTTCCTCGGTAGCTCAATGGTGGAGCACCCGGCTGTTAACCGGTAGGTTGCAGGTTCGAGTCCTGCCCGGGGAGCCATAACTAAATCAAATATGGTGGGTGTCCCAAAGGCACTGGCCATTTAATAGAAAAGGGCCTATAGCTCAGTTGGTAGAGCAACCGGCTCATAACCGGTTGGTCCCAGGTTCGAGTCCTGGTGGGCCCACCATTTACTGGAAGTTAGAGGTTAGAAGTTGGAAGTTGGAAAAATGGAAGGAATTCGCTGAAGCGAATTCCAACCGAATATCCACCTCTAACATCCAATTTCCAACCTCCAATAGAGGCCCCTTGGTCAAGTGGTCTAAGACACCGCCCTTTCACGGCGGTAACACGGGTTCGAATCCCGTAGGGGTCACCAATTAATAATAATCAAAATTTATATAGATAGTTAGGGCGATTAGCTCAGCTGGGAGAGCACCTGCCTTACAAGCAGGGGGTCGGCAGTTCGATCCTGTCATCGCCCACCAGAGGAGGATTAAAGCTGTTGGATAGATCCAACAGCTTTTGTTTTAGCCGACCCCCTGCTTGTAAGGACCCTTTGCCCACCATAAGGCCGAGGCGGAAGTCACATAAAAAAGAGCCCATAACAACCTACCGCCGGCTGCTGTATATCCCTACAGAGCCCGCAGCAATCTTTCGACTGCTACGAACCCTTACGGAACATACAACAACCTTTGTCTGACCATCATGAACCCTTACCGAGCCTGCAGCAACCTCTCGGCTGCTACAGACCCTATAGGTTGTACATCCGGAGGGGAACCTTTAGAATAATTCTAAAGGGCGGACTCCGGGGAAAACCTTCCAGAACCCATGATGATCGTGGCCCGACTGTTATGAATCCCTACTGAGCCTACAGCAACCGTTCGGGCTGCTGCAAACCCATGCGGAACCCATAACAATCTGCGCTCCGGCTATTACAGAGCCAAAAGGTAACCGGCGACCCTGTAATAACCTTTGCCCGACCATTACAGACCCTGTAAAGAGCCTGCAATGATCTTCGCTCGGCTGTTATGAACCCTTTTCATTAATTATTATCTCCGTGGAAAATATATTAATTCGCCAAAAGTTTAATTTTTATTTGGTAAATTAAGTATGGGTTGGGTTGTTTAAAGGTATTTAAACCAAAGATGTTGAAATAATAAAACAGAGTTATCTTTTAGCTTAAGGTGTGACTATGAATTTATCAAAAAGATTATTGGCGCTGGCTTCATTTATCGATATCGGCGACAGATTAGCTGATATTGGAACAGACCACGGTTATTTACCCATATTTCTTGCCAACAGGGGCAATAACTATATCGTTGCTGCTGATCTGAACAAAGGTCCCTATGAAACAGCTTTAAAAAACGTACAAAAGATGGGACTGAGTAGAAAAATAGATGTGCGGTTGGGTGACGGCTTATCAGTTTTAAAACCGGGCGAAGTAGATACTGCAATTATAGCCGGCATGGGAGGGGCTACCATTGTGGATATTTTAAATGGCCAACCATTGATTGTGCAAGGACTCAAAAAGCTGGTTTTACAGCCCATGACTGATGAAGATATCCTGCGAAAGTGGCTAATGACCAATGGGTGGGTAATTGACGACGAAGAACTGGTACAGGAAGATGATAAAATATATACCGTTATTATGGCCAGGAGAGGCGCCGGGTTTCGGCTGAAGGAAGAGGAAATTTTGTATGGCCCTGTGCTCTTGGCCAGGAAACACCCGCTGCTGAAAGAGAAACTGGAAAAGGAATTGGAGCACCGTAAGCGCATCATGGCTCAGATTAAACGGCAGGGTTCTATTCAGGCCCGGGAGCAATCAGAGAAAATGTCGGCAGAGATAAAAAGGCTGGAAGAGGTGTTAGAATGTCTGTTAAATGCCAAACCGTTATAAATTACATAGAACAGTTTGCTCCTAAACACCTGGCCGAAGAATGGGATAATGTGGGTGTGCAGGTTGGGACGACCACAAGGGAGGTTTCCAAAGTATTAGTGACTCTGGATGTTACGGCTGATGTTGTCAACGAAGCTTTAAGTATGGGGGCGGAAATGATTGTTTCGCATCACCCGCTCATTTTTAAGCCTTTAAGGAATTTGCGTTTTGACACTTCCTTTGGTGCATTGATTGAAAAGATTGTTTTGAACGGATTAGTTGTTTATTCAGCCCATACCAATCTGGACAGCGCTGTGGAAGGGGTAAATGCGGTTCTGGCGGAAAAACTTGGTTTACAAAATATAGAAATCCTAAGCCCGGACAAGGAGGAAGAGCTTGTTAAACTTGTTGTTTTTATTCCCGCAGGGCATGAGGATGCCGTCAGGGAAGCCGTTACCAAAGCCGGAGCAGGGTGGATTGGCAATTACTCGGATTGTACTTTTCAGGTTGACGGGATAGGTACTTTTAAACCTTTGGCAGGGTCCGACCCATTCATTGGAGCGGTAGGACAGCTTGAAAAGGTAGAGGAAAAGCGTTTGGAGACGATTCTACCCAAGCAGAATTTAAACAGCGTTTTGAAAGCAATGTTAAAAGCCCATCCATACGAAGAAGTTGCTTATGATGTGTATCCTCTTTTCAACAGGGGCAAGGTTTTTGGCCTGGGCAGAATGGGAGTTCTAAACGAGGAGACCACTTTGGGCAGGTTTGCCGACAGGGTTAAGAAAACGCTTAATGTGCAGACTGTTAAGGTTGTAGGCGATTTGGCAAAAACAGTTAAAAGAGTGGCGGTTTGCGGTGGGAGTGGAGCCAGCCTTTTGCATAAGGCTTTTTTTGCCGGCGCCGATGTATTGGTAACGGGCGACGTGAAATACCATGAAGCCTTAGAAGCAAAAGAAATGGACCTGCATTTAATAGACGCCGGTCATAACGGGACGGAGATTGTCATATTGGACCAACTGGCGGCATTTTTAAAAGAGCGCCTGGTAAAAGACGGTGTGGAAATTTATGTATCTCAAGTTAACACAGACCCTTTTACGTTTTTATGAGGGCAGGAGCTGGACTTCTGTCCTTTATATTATTTTTTGCGGGGGGTTTACCATGAAAGAATACCTTAAGTTGTTATGGGATTTACAAAACCTGGAGAGCCAATTAAATGAATTGGGAAGACCGCTAAAGTCCGGCACAGCAAAACTGAAGCAGTTAAAAACCGAATTGGTAGAATTTAAACAGATATATGAACAAAAAAAGAATAAATTTGAACAAATAAAAAAGAAAAATTGGGCTAGGGAACACGAGGTAGAGTCTTTGAAGGAAAAACTGGCAGCAACCAACTTTCTGCTATACAGCGATAAAGTGTCCTCCCCAAAAGAACTGAAACAGGCTCAGCATAAAGTTGAACAAATAGAAAAACAAATAGCAGCTTTAGAGGATGAAATTATAGACAATCTGGAAAAAATGGAAGGCATTGAGAATGAATTGAGCAGCGTTAAACAGGAGATTGAAGCGGGAATTAAGGAATTTAAAATCTTGTGCACTGCTTTTCAGCGGGAAAAGGATAGCCGGGAGGCGGAAGTTAGCCGGATAAGCGATGATATCGAAAAACTAAAGGAAAGTATTGGGCCCGAAATATTGCGGTGGTTTACCGAGATGCGGGAAAAGTTTCCTGATAAAAAACCTGTGGCTTTAATTCAACATGATACTTGTACCGGGTGCAACATGGTCTTGTCCATCGAAACAGTTAAAAGACTTAAAAACCAAGAGAATTCTGAGGATATCTTTTGTGAGAATTGCGGACGGATTTTATTTACTCTTTAGGTTTTAAAATTATCAAAAGCATGGCCACCCCTTGGCAATTTATTTCCACGGCACATATAATAAGGTGAAAAATTCATTTATTTAGCCAAGAGGTGGTAACATGGCGGATTTAACTATATACCTCTGCGGAACTGTCAGTAGAAAAACAAATACTGCCGGTATTGGGATGGTAGCGTGTACGGATAAAACCACTACTTTAATGGAAAAAGGCGAATATGTGGGCCAGACTTCCCTTAATGAAGCAGGTTACCTGGCGCTGAATAAAGCGCTGGAAAGAGCGGTAAATTGGAATTTCGGTTCCGTTGATATATACACCGATAACGAGCTCATGTTTAAACAGTTAAAGGGTGTTTTTGATGTAAGGGATAAAAAGCTCAAAATGCTACATGAACGGGCCTGCAGCCTTTTGGAAGAAAATCCTCTGGTCAACCTTTATTTAATAGATCGGGAAACTAATAAACAGGCCTACGAATTGGCTAAAGCAGCCGCTAACCTTGAAGAAAACATTCACACTGTTTCCGTTGAACCTGACCGGGAAAGCCCCCTTACCTGGAAAGTAATTGCCTTTACTCCCAAACTGATGTTGGTAGAGTTTAATTATCCTAAAGGCTTAATTTTACCTCTTCATAAGCACCTTCATGAACAAACCAGTTACCTGGTAAAAGGCAAGCTTAAATATGCTATTGCCGGTCGGGATATCATATTGACCAAAGGAACGGGACTGGCCATCACAGGTCAGGTTGAACACCAAGTTGAAGCGCTGGCTGATTCTCGGGAGATAGTGTCTTATTATCCCATGCGCTTCGATTTGTTGCCTAAAAAAGAAGATAATAACAATGCCAATTCTGGAGCCCAGGTCCAAACCACGTTATTTGGGTAAATAATTAGAGAAATTTGGCATTTGACATGACGATAAAAAAATGTTAGTATAAAACTCCTGAAACACAGCAGGAGAACAAAACATAAAATAAACTGAGTAAATCAGATGATCGCGGGTATAAATTTATGTTTATACCTGAGGAAAGTCCGAGCTCCACAGGGCAGGGTGCTGGGTAATACCCAGTGGGGGCGACCCCAAGGAAAGTGCCACAGAAACAAACCGCCTCCTACTGGAGGTTGGAGGTTACCTCTAACCTCTAGTATGGGGTAAGGGTGGAACGGTGAGGTAAGAGCTCACCAGCGGTTAGGCGACTAACCGGCTAGGTAAACCCCACCTGGAGCAAGACCAAATAGGGGAACAATGGAGCGGCCCGTTCCGTTCCCGGGTAAGGTCGCTAGAGGCGGCAGGTAACTGTCGTCCCAGATAGATGATCATCCACGACAGAACTCGGCTTATCGATTTACTCGGTTTTGTTTATGGGAAACTGGATTGTATGTTTATACATTCGGTTTCCCACCATTGTTTTTATTAAGATAGTATGATTAAAGAGTATGGGGAGTTAAGGCTCAAAATATATTGTGCTGCATCGGAAAAAAGGGCATCCAGGTTGTGGATACTGTTACAGGTTCTAACAAGGGAGTATTTTCCAAGGGCGTTTATTAGAAGGCTTGAACTTTGGGTTGACGATACAATAAAGGTTTTACAGAGGAAAGAAGAATGAACAAAAACGAACTTAGTAAACGGGTACGCCACGCTTGTGCAGGGTTGCTCATTTAATATTAATACCTTTGCATCCAGAGGCGCCTATAATCTGAAACCCCTTTCTTTTTCGGGGGCAGAGGCCACGGCGCTCTTTGTGGCTGCCCGGGTACTGCTCGAGCAGAAAGGATTTCCCCACCGGGAAGATTTGGAGGCTGCCCTGCAGAAGATAGTTGCTGTTATCCGGGAAAAGGAGCAACAGGATTATGTTCCTACATACGGCAGCATTGAAAGTATATTGTCGGATCATTGGCTTTTCACCTGCTTTCAAGTTTATTAAAATCTATAAAAAATTTCTTAAATACTAAAAAACACCTGCCCACGGCAGGTGTTAATTCTCTACACTATTTATTCTCATATTCCCCCACAAATCTGGCAATCTGTCTAACGAATTCGTAAATTATCCCAATGATGCTGAATTTATATTCTTCAACACCTATACCCCCAAAATCTCATCCCTGACCAGTTTCCCGGTTTCATCCAGAAAAAACTTCTTGACCTCATCCCATTGTACAGACCACAGCATATCCAGGGGCGGGCTTTTTTCCGCATCATGAGTTTATGCCTGGCTGGTGAGATGACTTCGTCAAACAAAAAACTTCCTCCTCCCTTAGATGGAAGAAATTCTTCCAGAAATTTGCCGTTTTCTTTGAAATCGACCGGCTGGATTTAATAACTTCAATAATTTTTTCCTGGGGATAATGACTGAACACCCACCTGATGGCCTGGTCATTGCCATATTCCAGAAGACGTCCTATCGTAAAATACCAATAAGTTTTTTCATCAAGTTCAGCCGGGTTGTGTTCCCAGAAAAATTTATGCAGCTCTTTCGGCAACATGGTTATACCTCACATCAAAAGCATTTTCATTAAAAATATTATACCACATCCGGCAAATATTAACAGGCCGAAGAATGTCTAAACGACGGGCATCACATCAGTTTAAGCTGATTAATCTTCCCACATTTTGGCAACAATAAAAATGCCAAATAATGGGGGTGCGGCTTGTGCAAGTATTAGTTTCTAACTATGGTTCTTTCTTGGGCAAAAAGAGCGAGCGCCTGGTAGTCAAGGAGAATAACAAAATCTGTATTGTTTATGCAGAATTCAGGGATGACCGGCTTATTGTAACTAAAGACATCCACATAATCGACGATGAACTGCGCCAGTGGTTTATCGAGGAAAGAGATGAAAAAATGCGCATGATCTACGAGGAAATCGACCCCGGTCTGGCGAATAAATGTCCAGAGAATTGTCCGCATCTGGCGGTGTGTTGCGGGTGAAAGCAGATGGCAAAAATGAAAGGGGCAGAAAATGTAAAGCATGGTAATTTCGCAAATATCCGGTGTTTTCATGCAGAAAATAAATTTGCGAAATTTGAGTTGTTTCAAGGGCTCTCTGCGTTGGATGAAACCCTTGGCAGACAAGGGTTTTACCCATGCATTTGCGGTCGGTTACAGCCGTATCCCTTAAGTAGAAGGGACTGAAAGATAAGAATCCCCCAGTTTGACCGTGCAGATAAGTGACAAGCAGCACACATTGGCCTATAATATAAACTGGAGGGAGATTTTATATGGATATTCGATACTACCCGGACGAAAAACGTGTCAGGGAAGCAATGCAAGTGGATGATCCATTACTGATGCTTGTTTCTTTCAACGGTAAAGAACTATTACTTTCTCACATAGATGATGCAGTTGAGCATGTAATACTATTGAGAAAGCTTAATTATAAAGAAACTGAAATAGATCAGTTCTTTCGGGTTGTATTGACTCAGGACGGAGCCGATTGGACCTTTGTTTGCCCTGGCGATTACAAGGGTATCAGTAATAAGGATAAGCGTATAGAAACCTTTTTTAATGACGGAATTAACCTTATATCCAAAGCAATTAAAGCCATAGGCTACAATGTAGAAATTAATATACCAGAAAGATATCGTCGGCATTTTAACATGCCTGGAAAAAAGTAATATCCAGGTTATACTTTTCTGAGAGGTGAAGAATCGCAAAAGGTAATGCGGGTGTGACAAAGCATGGAAGAACCGGCACCATACAGTATAGAGGAACTTCCGAAGGGAGTATTGGATATTCGGAGGAAAATATTTTGGAAACTGCTAAAAGAGAGAACCAGGCAATTTCAACAAAGCCGTGAGCGGAAGAATAATAGGATAGAAAAGACATCCTTATAATTGATAATTGGCCGGTCTGCCGAGACCAAGCCCGGCTAATAAATGTTGGCCGATATCAAGGCATGCCTCAATAGATATTTGTAACGCATATCTGACGGAACGTGTTTTGTCCGGATCGGAAGAAAAGGTGTCATAACTTATTTCAGCTATTTTTTTTCAGATATGCTATGTTATCTTCAATAATATCAAGACGCGCCTTTATCACGTTCAAATCCAGCACCGAACTCACCTCTTTTCAGGCGGAGACTCCTGTATTTATCGTACAAATCCCAGTAATACTTCATATCAAGGTAACGTGAAATGACGTAGGTTTCAAAATTGACCCGTGTCTGATCATTGGCTGCAAATAGAAGCTCGTTGGGGTAAATAACCTGGTACTGGGCAAAAACAGGAGCTTTGTTAATTACCCGCAGGTCAATGTCTCTGCCAATTGCTTGTTCCAGTTTCAAGGCCAACGAACACTCAAAACTGAAATCCACTGTATTTTCATATTCCGGTTTTACTAAGACACCTACATCCACATCACTGTCTTTATTGGCCAATCCTGTGGCGAAAGAACCGTAAATATAAGCCAGTTCAACGGCCGGTTCGGCAGCCAGTATTTCAGCCAGTTTTTGTTTTTCCGCATCAGTCAGGTATGTTTTTTTTTTCTTAAACAATAGACGTCATCCTCTCTTAAAGGAAACTGAATCTTCGTCAAGTTTGGCTACGTTGTGCTCCCAGAAAAATTCATGTATGCAGCTTTTTTGGTGATACAGCAATACCTCACTTAAAGTATTTATTTAAAAATATTATACCACATCCGGAAAAAATTAACAGATAAAACTGAAAAATATAAGCATTTGACAAGCTTAAACCCCAGGTTGTACAATAAAAAAAAATCCCCCCGGTGGGTTGTAAAGGAGCGTCAGGTATCTTTGGATAGGCCGGAAAAATTTAAGAAAAACCTACTCAACGGTTTAAAAACTGTGGAGGGTCAAATTCGTGGTATAGCCAAAATGGTCGAAGAAGACCGTTATTGTGTTGACCTGCTTATACAGTTGGCGGCAGTAAAGGCCAGAATTAATAAAATTGGCTTGTCAATAATTGAATCCCATACCAGGGGCTGTGTTTCGGCAGCCATCAGAAAAGGTGAGGGCGACGAGCGTATAGAGGAGCTCGTGGATGTCATTTCCAAATTTATAAAATAGGCCGTATTCTTAAAACTAAAATTCTCATTTATATTATCACTTTAAATCGTGGAGCCGTAAGGCTCTTTCTTTTTGCCTTTTGAACGAAAGATAACTAAAAAGAACATCCTGTCAAAATAGTTAGTTATAGCATACAATAAGATATGGCCGGAGAAAGGAGTGGATAGTCTTGCCCGGTTTTGGGGTTGTTATTAATATCGGGGCTTTTAAAATAAACAGCATGACCGGCACGGCTTCAGTCAATATCGGTGATAATTTGATCACCACGCCACAAAGCGTAACGAAAAACCTGGTGGCGGGTCCTTTCAGCGCCGGCGACGGTACTTTGAATAATGCCCCCAGCACGCCTGTTTTCAGTGACCCGGATGTAATTGACAGTTCCACTGTAAGGCCGGTAAGCGTTTCTTAATTTCTTCCGATACAACGGGACCAGGAAATATTTATAAAGAGGTGAGAATTTTGCCTGGAGTTGGGGTAATTATCAACCTTGGCGGTTATAAAGTCAACAGCAGTGCTGGAACAGCTATGATAAACATTGGTGATACCCTGTTAACGACCCCGCAGAGCGAAACCAAAAACAAGGTGGCCGGAGCATTTAGTGCGGGAGACATAAGCCTGAATAACTCACCAAATGCACCGATATTTTTTGACCCTGATTTGGTTGACAATGCGTTTGTTCGTCCCGTCAGTCTCTCTTAAATCACATAAGTCCTTTTTTTAGCGCGATGGTAAATGGAAAAGCGGTGGAATAAAGTTCCATCGTTTTTGTATGACTAACTGAATTTCACAAATCTATGACCAAGGCATTTTCGTCGCAGTTGGGAAACTTGGGACAATCAATACACTCTTTCCATACTTTGTGGGGCAAAACGTCCTTGGAAATAAGCCGAAAACCACATTTTTCAAAAAAACCCCGTTGGTAAGTGAGGGTAAAAACTTTAGGGATGCCAAGGTTACGTGCTTCCTCCAAAAAAATGTTGACCAGGGTCCTGCCTATGCCTTTTTCTCTGTATTCCGGCGCTACCGCCAGTGCCCGGACTTCAGCCAGGTCTTCCCAGATGATGTGCAGGGAGCCGGCGCCGACAATTTTCCCATCTTTCTCGGCTACTGAAAATTCCCGGATACTTTCGTACAATTTTGACCTGGGGCGGGCGAGCATTAACCCTTCACCGGCATAATGGGCCAGCAGGGCATGGATGTCTTCCACATCGGTTATCTTTGCTTTTCTATAGATCAATGAGCCTTCTCCTTCCTCAATAACAATTATAAAATTATTATACTACTGCTATGGGGCCTTGAAAATAGGGGAGTGTTTTTAATAAATTTCACATATTGTTCATAATTTTGCCTCGTTTTGGTCAAAAATAAGAGTTAAATTAAAAGAAACAAAACTGTTAAGGAGATGACAAGACTATGATGGGACGCTGGTTTTACGGTCCGTACGTCGGAGGGGATTGGTGGATGATGGGAATAGGTATGATTTTACAGATAGTATTTTGGGTAATAATACTTTATGTCGCTGCCAGGTTCTTGCGGGGAGCAGGATTGGGAGCATGTCATGGACCGCGGGAGCACGGATACCCCGGACATACTGACAGCGCCGAAGAGATCCTCCGCCAGCGCTACGCAAAGGGTGAAATTACAAGAGAACAATACCGGCAGATGATTGAGGACCTGAAGAAATAATCAAGGCTAAGGTGGTATATTTTCCAAGAAAGTATACCACCTGTTTTCTTTCATTTTTTTCGATAAAAAAAGAGAGCCTTTGTGGCTCTCTGCACAGAGATAAAGTATTATTTTTTTGTGGGGGATAATTTATTTTGTAAGTACAACTCAACTAAAGTTAAATGGTATTGGCGTTATAGCCACCCATCATGTTATAGCCGCCCATCATATTATAGCCGCCCATCATGCCCGGGCCGCCGCATCCGAAACCGGGTCCTAATAAGTCGTTCTCTTTCTGGTATTTGGTAGCTTGGTCAATATTCTTTTTAATTTGTTCGCCCTGTTCCTTAGTCAATTTACCGGCTTCAACATACTTTTCGACGACTTGCTTACGCAAAGAAGCAATTTGTTCAAGCAGGTTGTTGATTTCTTTCTTCTGGCTGTCGGAAATGGCTGCGAAAGCCGGAATGGCGAAAGCAACCATCAATGTTGCCGCTATGATACCAGTTAATAATTTCTTCTTCATAAGAAAGACCTCCTCAATAAGTTTGATTTTTAGTAATTTGTTGGCGAAAACCTTTTTGGTGCTTATTGCATCACCTCCATATCGGTTATTTAGTTGGAATACCTGATAATATAAAGACCAGATAATTTTGTAACATAATGTTTGACATTACCAGAATAGGCCTGAACTATCAGGAATCCAGATAGTACTACGCGTGATAGTAGACAATATTGTAAAAAATCACCTGCAAAAAAAGCAGGCTTCATGTTAACTTAAAACTTTACTACAACAAGTAGTAACTATGCTAATTATAGAACCGGGTTATTCAAAAGACAAATATCAAAATCGGCTGAATTAACAAAAGAAAGGGCATTTATCATCATTTTCGGAGTTTATCAATGATTTGCTTTTATTATCATTTGCCCAATAGTTATGCATGTGGAAGTATCACAGCCCCATTATTTTGGTGGAATTATTAAATAACCGTGATTGTTCCCCTGGACATCTTCATCTGACAGGTAAATTCAAAGGTGCCTGTCTTGTCAGGCGTAAAGGTAAAGGAGTCAGAACCAACATCAAGGGCTACGTTAATGTTGAAATCAGGAATCATGATACCCCTTACACAACCGGCATCGGCTGTGGCATTAGTATTAATCTTTACTGGAATGCCTTTTTTCACGGTAATATTATTAGGGCTGTAACCGGCAGGGCTGAGATCCATAGAAATTTCCTGGACACCGTCCGTCACTTTGGCCGCCACGGCCGGCCCCGTACCGGCGCCACTACCGGACCTGGCTGCCGATGCGACAATCCAGACGGCAAGTCCGACAATTCCAATAGCCATAATAACCAGGGGAATCAATTTTTGCTTATTATTTCGCCTGGAACGGGCTTTTTTTGTGGTACCCTTTTTTTTACCCATTTATAACCCTCCTAAAAAAAGATAATACTACAAAACGTAGTACCAATGTAAATTATATTATATTGAAGTTTGTTAAACAAGCCCCAAAATCCAAGAAAATTTTTTCATTTGATATTTTTTAAATAAAGTATTGCTAAACCTACAGGAATAGTGTACAATGAATTCGACATAGTACTACTAAAAGTAGTAATTTATTTTGCTGGAATATACTACGATTAGTAGTAGAGGGATCGGCTGTAAGTATTGGCCAAACTAACATCCTTTTAATCAAAATTTTGGGGGGAGAAAAATGCAAAGGATCTTTAAAACATTAATTAGGCCGGTAGTAACAAGCGTCCTGGTATTAGTAACGGTATTGAGTTTCATACCTGCCGCCGCATGGGCAGGGGACGAACAAATGGAATTCAAGAACTTAAAGGTAAGTGTTTGGCCTGAATATGATGACCCAAGGGTGCTGGTAATTTTGGAAGGTACTATGGTCAATGCCTCCGATTCACCCTTTAAAGGGGAAGTTAAATGGAACATCCCTAAAGGAAAAGACCTGGAAATAGGTATGGCCTGCGAAATTGTCAATGGGGGCCATAGCTGCCAGCCTTATGAGCAAAAAGATAAGGGTGACTGGATTGAACTGACTTGGAAAACTACCAGGTCAATTGCCCCTGGGGAAGAATACCCGGTATTCCTGGAGTACTATTACAACCCGATAGAAGGTTCTGTTGACAAAAAATTCACTTTCTCTTACCAGCCCAGTTACAAAATTGATAGCCTGACCGTATCGGTACAGCAGCCGCTGAAAGCCGAAAACTTTAAGATAGACCCGGCGCCGAGCAGTACAAATACCGACAGTGGCGGATTTGTGAACCACAATTATGTTTACAGCAACCAAACTCCTAACAACAAGATTACTCTTAATGTATCATATAAAAAAGCAGACCCCAAACCGTCAGTTGAAAAGCAGGTTAATAATAACAACAACGGCGGGGAACAACAGGCGTCGGGAGTACAGTTTACCTCAAGCTTTAAAGATGCCAAGATATGGGTGCCGGCAGGGTTTATGGTACTGATACTGGGTGGCTTCATTTCCTATGCCGTAATGCAGAACAAAGATAAGCAGCGTGCCGACAGGATTGACCGGTTGGCCAAAAAGGCAGTTAAAGCCAACCGGACCAAAGGAGCGAAAAATCCGTTGCTTGTTGAAGAGAAGAAAAAACTAAGGCAGCAGCTTCTTGACGGCGCCATTTCCGAGGAAACTTACCTCCGGTTGCTGGCTGACCTCGAAGAAGAATATGAAGAGTAGTTATAACGGGGAGATGGGTGTATGAAAAACAAGAAAGCCTTAGTGGTTGTCGGTATAGCTGTAATTGCTGTTGGACTCCTGATATCTGCCGGGATGCAGAACGCAACGGGTGAAAACATGACTGTAGCACAAGCCCTGGCGGCAAATTCCCGCGGGGAAAATCCCGGTTTTATACAGATTGAATCTAAAGTAGATAATGATACGATAAAATACGATTCCACCGTGCCTATTTTAAAATTTGAACTTACTGATGGAAAGAATAGACTTCCTGTTGTATACCGAGATGTTATGCCCGATAACTTTGAGTCAGGATACCCTGTAATCGTCGAGGGCAGGTTTGATGAAAAAGGGGTATTGCAGGCAGATAAGCTGTTAGTCAAATGTCCTTCCAAATACGAAGAAGAGAAAGTTGCCCCTGGTGCGGCCCCTGGCGAGAAAATCAAAAAATAGATCTGTTCGGCATTTATTACCAAATACGAATTAGGAAGGGGAGGGACCATGATAGCGGATTTAGGTTACTTGTCCCTTATGTTGGCCTTTGGGTTATCTTTATATGTCATAATTGCCAATGCGGTGGCCATCAAGACGGACAATGAGCGTTTGAAAACCAGCGCAAAAGGCGCAGTATACGGGATTGCTCTGCTGACAACGATAGCTTCTTTAGCCCTGTTATATTCATTGGCGGTCAGTGATTTCTCGATTAAATATGTATATTCCTATACCAGTACTGACCTGCCCCTTTTCTATAAACTTTCGGCTTGGTGGGCCGGTAATGAGGGTTCTTTACTCCTCTGGGTATGGGTGCTGGCCATTTATGCCGCTATTGTTGTAAGGGCCGATAAGTTGAAAGAAATGACCCCATGGGTTGCCATAATTATGATGATTAACGCAGCGTTCTTTTTATTCATGATGGCCTTTGTTACCAACCCCTTTGAAAAGCTGGCCTTTGCTCCGGCGGAGGGGCAGGGGCTTAATCCCATGCTGCAGAATCCGGGGATGGTAATACATCCTGTAACGACTTATCTTGGTTATGTAGGATTCTTGATTCCCTTCGCTTTTTCTATGGCCGGATTAATCCTGAAAACCACTGACGATGCATGGATTAAGGTAACCAGGAGATGGACTGTTATTGCCTGGCTGTTCCTGACCATAGGTAACTTATCAGGCGGTCAATGGGCTTATGTGGAACTGGGCTGGGGCGGTTACTGGGCATGGGACCCTGTTGAAAACGCATCCTTTATGCCTTGGTTAACGGGCAGCGCCTTCCTGCATTCAGTTATGATCCAGGAACGTAAGAACATGCTAAAGATCTGGAACATTCTCCTGATTATTATCACTTATGTTCTGACTCTGTTCGGGACATTCCTGGTTCGCAGCGGTATCTTGACCAGCGTCCATGCCTTTGGAAACTCTGACCTGGGCAAGTTCTTCCTGGCCTTTACGGTAAGTGCGCTAGTAGCTTCCCTGTGGCTGATGGTTGACCGGCTGCACATGTTGAAAGAAGAAAAACAGTTTGAATCATATATATCCAAGGAAAGCAGTTTCCTTTTCAACAACCTGGTTCTGCTGGGTATCACTTTTGCTACCTTCTGGGGGACTGTGTTTCCGATTTTATCAGAGGCTGTAACGGGTAAGAAAATAACCGTTTCCATACCATTCTTCAATGCGGTTAACGCGCCTTTAGGATTGGCTCTTTTCCTCCTGATGGGTATCTGCCCGTTAATCGCCTGGAGAAAAGCCAGTATGGCCAATCTGATGAAGAATTTTCTGGTTCCGGTAGGAGCTACGGCAGTCTTTGCCCTGATTTCAATAATAATGGGCATGAAACCAATGGCTGTATTGGCCTTTAGCATAGCATTTTTTGCGCTTGCTGCCACAATATATGACACTGTAAAAGGCATAATTGCAAGACGCAAGCTGACGGGCGAAGCCATGCCGGTGGCTGCGGGCAAACTATTGATAAGAAACCGCCGCAGGTATGGTGGGTATATCATTCACATTGGCCTGATTCTGATCCTGATTGGTATCATTGGTTCCCACACTTATGATGTTCAGGTGCCAAAGTCACTGAAACTTGGTGAATCGGTAAAAGTTCAGGAATATAACATTAAATATGACCGCCTGGCTGAACGAAAGGTGGGTAAAAATGACGAAGTTTATGCCCAGTTGGAAGTTTGGAAGGGTGATAAATACCTTGGCATTATGGAGCCGTCCAGGATATTCTACCCGACCCACCCGAACCCGTCCACGGAGGTAGCCATTCACAGCGGTTATGATGAGGACCTTTACCTCATTTTGGCGGATTGGGATCAGCAGGGTACCAGTACCTTTAAAATCCTGATCAACCCGCTGGTTAAATGGATGTGGATCGGCGGCTGGGTTACCGTGTTCGGCACCATATTTGCCTTATGGCCCGGCCGTGGCAGTGCCGTTGGCGGTAAATATATTCAAAGGAGCTGAGAGCCGTGGCAAAAAGGTTGATGATTTTACTTGGCATAATCGGACTCCTCCTGACCGCTAATACCATGGTTGCCACTGCCGCTGAAAACAGGGGTCCAACGGGGTTGCAGGCAGCCAAAATGCAAAAGGAACTGGAGGACATGCTGGTCTGCCAGGACTCCTGCGGTATGCTGGTAAGCGCTTGTGAAAACTCCACCGCTGAATATATGCGGGGAATTATCAAGCAGAAAATGGCCGAAGGCAGGAGTAAAGAAGAAATTCTGGCCTATTTTGTAAGTATCTACGGGGAGCAGGTTTTGGCTGCTCCCCCCGCAAAGGGTTTCAATATCACGGCCTGGGTTACTCCTTTTATCTTTGTCCTGGCCGGTGGAATCCTGATCTATACTGTAGTTGACAAGTGGGTTTTTACAAACAGGCTTGAGGAAGATGACAGTGAAATGGAAAGTTCAGAATTACAGGAAGAAAAGCTGGAACTATACCAAGATAAATTACAGGAGGAACTGCGGAAAAGGTGGTAATTTTCCGTGGAAGGAGGAAAATAAATGGACAGCCTGTTTTTGATAGTGGAAATAGCCGCCCTGGGTCTGATCATTTACTGGGTAGGATGGCCTTTGGTCAGCCGCAACTTTAAAGCTACACAGGCCCGGTGGTGGGAAGATGAACTGGCCGGTCTGGGAGAGATGGATAAGGAAGCAGTGTTGACAACACTGAATGAAATAGAATTTGACTACTCCACAGGGAAATTGTCAGAAGATGATTACCATGCCCTGAAAAAGAAATACCAACTGATGGCTGTTGAGTACCTTGAAGAGGAAGAAGAAGATATAGTTTCCCTGGATGGGGATGAGAACAACAGGGCCGGTGGTGAAAAAGCAACAAAAGCCATCGATAAAGAGATTGAAGAGGAATTGAAACGTCTAAAAACCGGGAGGGGAAACAGTTGAAGAAGAAGCATATAATAATTCTTGCTGTTACCATGGTACTGCTGCTTATCCCCAACCTGGCCCTGGCGGCGCAGCAGGCCCCTCTTCCCGCAGTTAAGCTGCACCACTTTCTGTTTAAGACAGGGCAGGATGGTAATATTTCCGTTGATGAGGTGCTTCAATGGAATGTTACCGGTGACACACCTGAGGGCAATATTGAACTGAGAGTACCCGATAATGCTGTTGAGGTCCTGCTTTATAAAGGGAGTTCCCCGCAGCCTGTTAAAGCTGACAATCTGGAACGTAACGGAGATAAAGTAGTAACCCCTTTTAAGTGGACCAAGGGGAATAATGAAGTACGGTTAACTTATAAGCTTCCTGTAACCGGTGGCAAAGCCGTATTGAGCACCCAGCTTGTTTATGCCAACGAGGTTCTTTATGCCCTTGCTCCCACCGATGAACTCAGTATATCAACTAAGCAACTGCAGGACTTGGGTGTTCAGAATATGGAGTCCAAGGAGTTCAGGGTATTTGGCGGACAAAATGTGCCCAGCGGCATAGGACTTGAGTTTGAGATTATCATGGGCGGAAAGGCCTCAACAGGTAGAGGTATTGTCAGCAAAACTTCGCCTACAGGAAAAATAGATTTTCACAGCCCGGAGCATCTGAACCGCTGGTACAATTCACCGCTCCGCAATACGAATCCCCATTTATGGCTGGTGTTCCTGGGTGTCTTGATTGTGGCCTTCCTGGTGGCTACCAGCCTGTATATCCGAAAAAGAGTAAAAGAGGCCAGGGAGAAGGAAGACGAAGAAAAACTGCACAAGCTGTTCCTTTCATTACAGGCAAGGCATAAAAAACTGCTGAATAACCTGGTGAAGATAGAGGAACAGTTGGAGAATAATCCTGACGATGGAGAGCTTCTGAAGAAAAAGAAGGCCTACTGGGAGCTTTTAAGGGAAGTAAAAATTAAGTTAAAAGCTGTTGAGGAAGAACTGGATGCACAATAACCGAGGAGGGGTAGCATGCTGGAAGCCCATGAACTTGCAAAATATGTAGCGCATCGCAACTTGGTGGGACCTGTCAGTTTCCAGGTTCCCCGGGGTGAAATCATGGCTGTAATGGGACCTAACGGGGCCGGCAAGTCTACCCTTCTTAAGCTACTGTCCGGGCTTATGAAAGCCTCGGAAGGGAAAGTCACATGGCAGGGGAGCAATGTTAAAAATGAAGGGCGCCCCGCCATGGGTATGCTTTCACACCAGACTTACCTGTACAGTTCACTTACCGGCAAGGAAAACCTGTATTTTTATGGTTCTATAACAGGCCGGGAAATAACCCCTGCCCAAATAGAAGACGTTTTGCAAAAAGTGGGTCTCGAATGGGATGGGGACGAAGAAGTGGGCAGGTATTCAAGGGGCATGCAGCAGAGGCTGGCCATGGCCCGCCTTCTACTGCAGGACCCTGAAATAATTTTGCTCGATGAGCCCCAGACAGGGTTGGACCAGGCCGGATTAAAGCTGCTCTGCGAATTTATAAGACAGTGGAAGGCCGATGGTAAAGCTATGGTTCTGGTAACCCATTCCTGTGACGATATTTTTGGCCTGGTAGACAGGCTTTTGATACTGAAAAAGGGGCATCCAGCCTACTTGGGAGAGTGCCCGAACAGCCCGGAGGAAGTCTTGAAACTTTATCAGGAGGCCCTCCAAGGAAGTGAAAAATCTCTATGTTCAGACAGTTAAGGCTTTTAATTTGGAAAGACCTGCGGAGTGAATTGCGGCGGAAGGAGCAGGTGGGAGGGGTACTGCTTTTCGTCCTGTTGGCAACCCTTATCCTTAATTTTGCCCTTCCACCGGCCAAAGAGGTTAAAATGTGGGTGCCGGGAATAATCTGGGTTATCTTTGTGTTTGCCGGCACCATAGGCCTGAACAAGGCTTTTACCCCTGAAAAAGAAAACGGTTGCCTGGCGGGACTCACCCTCGCGGTCGGCCCGGGAATGATATTCCTGAGCAAGGCCATGACAACTGTGGTCCTGCTTTTAACAGTTGAAGCCGTTACCTTCCCATTAATAATGCTTCTTTTTTCATATAAACCCGAAGGCAGTCTACTTCTGTTTGCAATCGTCGCTATTTTTGTCACTACAGGTTTTGCTTCGATAGGGGTCTTTATAGCGGCTTTAACTTCGTATACCAAGAACAGTGAATTGCTACTACCGGTGTTGCTGTTTCCTTTACTGGTACCACTGGTAATTGGAGCGGTGGAAATATCAGTGGCCTTGTTAAATGGCCAGCCCGCCGCTGAGTGGCTGGGATGGTTAAAGTTGGTAGGCGCCTTTGACCTGATATACCTAGTGGTTCCGTGGCTGTTATTTGATTACCTGGTGGAGGTGTAAAAAATGTTGGCCAAAATTGAACAGGCAATTGGTGTAGTGGCAACTGTGCTGATGGCAGTTGCGATATACCTTGTTTTTGCCTGGGTACCTAATGAGAAGATAATGGGCCCGGTACAGAAGATTTTTTATTTCCACGTGGCATCGGCCTGGATAGCCTTCTTTGCCTTTTTCGTAGTGTTCATCGCCAGCATTGTCTACCTGAAAACGCGTAATTCCAAATGGGACTGGTGGGCAGCCGCCTCAGCAAAAATCGGCCTGCTTTTCACGACAATTGTTATCCTGACAGGGCCTATCTGGGGTAAATCAGCCTGGGGCGCCTGGTGGACCTGGGATCCAAGGCTGACAACAACCCTTATATTATGGTTTATCTATGCAGGGTACGTATTGGTCAGAGTTACCGTTGATGAAAAAGAAAAAAGGGAAAGATTTTCCGCCCTTTTTGGAATAATCGGTTTTCTCGATGTTCCCATCGTCTGGTTCTCCATAAGCTGGTGGAATACTATTCACCCTAAAATTTTAAACAGTTCCGGAATGGCAATTTCACCGAAGATGTTTACTACGCTGATGGTTAGCCTGGCAGCCTTTACAGCCCTGTACGGATGGTTGATGCCGAGGCTTTACCGGATTGAAAGGCTGGAAGAGAGGTTTGACCGGCTTAAGGAAGAAGTAAGAAATTACAGGTAAGAAACCGGAGTAGATAAGAAGTAGAAAAAAGGAAAAAATCGAAGGAAAGAAACAGAGGTAAGAAATTAGCAATCAGAACGTACAAAATAAGAAAAACACTTAAGGAGCTGAGGGGAAATGGCGTATTTGACAGTTGCTTATACGATAATTTGGCTACTTATATCAGTGTTCATATTTGCATCAGGAAGAAAACTGACCCGTCTGGAAGGCGAAGTGGGTAAGCTGGAAAGCCTGGCCAAGCGCCAAATGGGAAGGGAATGATTGGCATGAGAGAAGATAAAAAACAGAAGTTTATGCAGGAATATATAGAGGCCAGCAGGAAAAAGAGGAAGAAAATCATCATTGTCTCCGTTATGGCAGTTATTTTGGCTGTGGGAGGCATTTGGTATTCCAACAGCGGGCCTTATAAAAGTGATGACGGGGGTAACTATTTTGTGGAAGAGACCCCCTCTTATAAAGGTAAAAAAGTAGAAATGTCCTTGATTGAGGCAGAACAAAAGGATGGAAAGATTATGATTCCCCTGTCAGAGGTCGTAGATAAAAAGATAGTCAGGTTTGAATATAAGGATAGTGATCCTGAACATGTCTTCTACGGCCAAATTAAGGGGAAAATGCCTATCATGGCCTTCCTGACGACCGCCGGGAGAGTTGTTGTGGCATCCAGTATTTGCGAACCCTGTTACGGCACCGAATTTTATTTTCAAGACGACAGTTTGGTATGCGTAGCCTGTGGAACAAGATGGAGGAATACGGACCTGTTTGGTGAGGCCGGCGGCTGTGTGAAATACCCGCCCGAGGAATTGAAGTATACTGTTGAGGGTGATAAAATCGTACTGCCTGAGTCCGTGATTAAAGATTGGCAGCCCAGGTTCTTTACCGAAGATGTTATGGGTTAGGAGGAAAATATGCATAGGAAAAATCTTTACCTCATAATAATTGCTGTTATGCTGACAGCCATCGGCTTTTTGGTTTGGACCCTGTTCCTTGCCCCCGTTGAAAACCAGGGTGGACAGCCCGGATATGACCAGGGCAGGCCGGCGGGGTACAACCAGAGTGAGGGTGACCGGGACCTTTCGGGCCAGGGGGTTCTAAGAATCCCCGATGAGCTGCTTGGCGCCAAAAAGATGCAGGAACAGTCAGGTCCTACTGCTATAGATGCTATAAGCAAAATGCACCGCACCAGTATAAATGTTGTAAACGCTTATATCCTGGTTTACGGTAAACCAAATACCAGGATAACCCTGTGGTTATCGGTGTCTTCTTCGGTGGAAGAGGCGGCTCAACTGTTCAGGGAGATGGACCAAAAAGTACCGGCCAGCCAGGTCTTTACCGGTCGGGAGCCTGTTACTTTGGCCGGACGGGAAGTCATCAAGGTTAACGGCATGGGGCAGGAACACTTTTACTGGCAGGAAGGCAAAATTAATTACTGGGTGGCTATCCAGGGTGAAGGTAACCGGGAAGCCCTGGTAAAGGAAGTTATGGATAAGGTCAAGTAAGTTGGGGGTAGAGATATGAAACCCGTACTGTTTCAAATAGGCTCCTTCCAGATTTACTCTTTCGGGTTTATGATTGCCGTGGGAGTATTGGTAGGCCTTTATTTTGCGCTCCGAGAAGCAAAAAGAAAAGGGATTGATACGGAAATGCTGTATAACCTGGCCATGGGTCTGGTTATTTCTGGCATTTTGGGAGCGAGAATTTTTTATATCCTGGTTTATAATCTGGATTACTATATCCAGAATCCCGCTGAAATAATTATGCTCCAGCATGGCGGTCTGTCCATTCACGGAGGCCTATTGGGCGGCTTCATATTCGGCGCCTGGTTTATCCGTAAGCATAAGTTGAATTTTTGGGTTTTAGCCGATACAGTAGCCCCTGCTATAGCGCTGGGTACAGCTATTGGCAGGGTGGGATGCGATGTATTTGGCGTCCCCATGTCCAAACCCTGGTTCTGGGGAGTTAACGTAAAGGGCCAAGTACTGCACCCTACTCAATTGTATGAGTTTGTACTGGATTATTTTATTTTCTTTTTGCTGTGGAGATTCAGGCAGAGAACCAGGTTTGACGGTCAGTTATTTTTGATTTATATAGCGCTATATGCCGCGGCCAGGGGCATTGTGGAATTCTTCAGGTATAATCCCACAGTGGGAGGAGTTATCAGTGTGGCCCACCTGGCCAGCCTGGTGTTCATAATGGCCGCTGCAGTCGTTTACTTCTGGCTGGGCAGAAGCGGGAACAAGCAGCTTTCTGTTAAAGACCGGGGCCTTACCCTGCAAACTTCCGCTTTAGACCTATTCTGGGTGCAGTTAAGTTTAGTACTTTTAGCTATTGCTGTATCAGTGGCCATATACTACGGGTTAGGATACGGGCCGGTTGAGGCGATTTAAACCCATAAATTCCTATAGACAAATATGTATATTATGGTTAAAATTAATGATATACATTCCTTAACAGAAGCAGGAGGCCAATATGATCAAGATTCCGGAAACATTGGTGGAACAGATGATCAGGCAGGCAAATGAGGAGCTGCCCAATGAATGTTGTGGTATCCTGGCGGGGAAGGCTGCTGAAGGGATAATTGAAATAGTGGAAATATACCCTATGACCAATATCGACCACAGCCCCGAGCATTTTTCCCTGGACCCGAAAGAACAACTGGAGGTCTATAAATCTGTGCGGGAAAGGGGCCTTAAGGTGTTGGGCAACTACCACAGCCACCCTGCCACACCTTCCAGGCCTTCAAGGGAAGACATCAGGCTGGCCTTTGACCCGGCAGCGGTCTATATGATCCTGTCACTGATGACCAACCCTCCTGTACTGAAGGCCTTCCACATTGAGAATGGGGATTACCGGGAAATACCGATGCAGGTAATTTGAACAGTAGATGGAGCAGGGGAGAGATAACTGATGGAATTTAATACAAGGCTGTTGCATGGAAATTATCAACCTGACGAGGGGACAGGGGCAACCACTGTTCCTATTTTTCAATCTACCTCCTTCCGGCACAAGACCGCTGAGGAACTGGAGAAAATATTTGCCGGCGCCGAGCCGGGTTATGTGTATACCCGGATAAACAATCCCACCATTGAAGCCTTCGAAAAGCGAATAGCTTTTCTGGAAAAGGGCATTGGCGCTGTGGCATGCGCGTCCGGGATGGCCGCTATCAGCATGGCTGTCCTCAACTTGCTGGAACAGGGAGACGAACTGGTTTCTTCGGCAGGAATATTTGCCGGTACATATTCACTTTTTATGAACCTCGCCGATTACGGGATAAGAGCCCGGTTTGCCAAAACGGTTTCCGTTGAGAGTTTTGCCGCAGAGATTACCGGTAAAACCAGACTCATTTTTGTTGAAACCATTGGCAATCCCAAAATGGATATTCCAAATATCAGCGAGCTGGCTGAACTGGCCCACAGGCATAATATTCCGCTGGTAGTGGATAATACTGTTACCACTCCATACCTGTTCAGACCCTTTGAACACGGCGCCGATATTGTCGTGCATTCAACCTCCAAACTTATTAACGGGAGCGGCAACTCCATCGGTGGTGTGATCGTTGACCAGGGCAGGTTTAACTGGGATGAAACCAAGTTTCCAAAGCTGCATGAATACAAGAAGAAATACTCATTTTTTGCTTATCTGGCTAAGCTTAGGCAAGGCATCCACAGGGATTTTGGAGTATGCATGTCTCCCTTTAACGCCTATTTAAACAATTTAGGACTTGACACACTGGGCTTGCGGATGGAGAAAATGTGTAGTAATGCCCTGGCTTTAGCCCAATTCCTTGCCGAACACCCGAAAGTCGCCTGGGTTAACTATCCGGGCCTAGTGGGTAATCCCTATCGCCGGTTAGCTGAAGGCCAATTTGGCGGGAAATTTGGTATTATATTGACCTTTGGTGTTGGGTCGAAGGAAAATGCCTTTAAGGTAATTAACAACCTGAAATATGCCTATAACCTTTCGAATATTGGCGATTTACGGACACTGGTGGTCCACCCGGCCTCAACGATTTACGCCTCCCTTTTTGCGGAGTGCTCCGAAGAAGAGAAGCAGGCTACAGGTGTCACTGACGATATGATCAGGGTCAGTGTGGGGATAGAAGATATTCAGGATTTAATTGGGGATTTCCAACAGGCGTTAAATGTAGTACAATAGACTGGGTATACATTTTGGACAAAATTTTGGATGAGGTATTGAGTGCAATGATCAAAATCGAAGGCCTGAGCAAAGTGTTCCATACAGCGGCGGGTGAGATTGCTGCCCTGCGGAATATCAATTTGCATATAAAGAAGGGTGAAATTGCAGGCATTATTGGTTATAGCGGAGCCGGGAAGAGTACCCTGGTCCGGTGCATCAACCTGCTAGAAAAACCCACAGAGGGGTCCGTTATCGTTGACGGACGCGAGATAACGGTACTGCAGGGCAGAGAGCTGCGTGATGCCAGAAGAAAAATCGGCATGATATTCCAGCATTTTAACCTGCTGTATTCCCGGACTGTCCGGGACAACGTGGCTTTTCCCCTGGAGATAGCCGGGATGTCCAAAACCCAGATTAATAAAAGGGTGGCCGACCTCCTGGAACTGGTTGGCCTTTCCGAAAGGGCAGCGGCCTATCCCGCCCAGCTTAGCGGCGGACAGAAGCAGAGGGTCGGTATAGCCAGGGCACTGGCCAACGAGCCCAAGGTCCTGCTCTGCGACGAAGCCACCTCAGCTCTCGACCCATCTACTACCCAGTCAATTCTGTCTTTATTGAAAGACATAAACCGGGAGTTAAATCTAACCATTGTCGTAATTACCCATGAGATGCAGGTCATCAAGGAAATATGTGACACTGTTTCTGTCATAGAAAATGGGCAGATAATTGAATCGGGTCCTGTTATGGATGTTTTTGCCCATCCGCGGAAGGAAACTACCAAAGGCTTTATTCAGAGCCTTTACAACGTAGAAATTCCACAGGAATTTTACAGGCAGATCAAGGCGGCGGGCCGCTACCACCGCCTTGTCCGCGTAGTTTTTACGGGAGCCCCGGCCGCTGAACCGGTAGTGGCGGAACTGGTCCGCCATTGTGGCATCCAGGTAAACATCATGGCGGGGAACATTGATTATATTAAGGGTGCGCCGCTTGGCATTTTAACACTGGATCTGGCGGGGGAACAGGCCGATATATTACAGGCCATTCAGTACCTGAAGGACAAAAAACTGTATGTGGAGGTCCTGGACCATGCCGGCTGAAACTTGGCAGCTTATATATAACGGAACTCTGGAAACATTGTACATGACAACGGTATCCCTGATTCTGTCCTACCTGGTAGGGCTGCCCCTGGGTATTGCCCTGGTTACTACCGAAGAGGGGCATATTCTGGAAAACAGGCCTGTCAATCAGGTTTTAAGCGCTGTTGTTAATGCCGCCAGGTCAGTACCTTTTATTATTCTGATGGTTGCCGTCATTCCCATCACCAGGGCGATTACCGGCACCACCATAGGGACAACGGCGGCCATAGTTCCCCTGGTAATAGGCGCCATTCCCTTTGTCGGCCGCATGGTGGAAACTTCCCTGAAGGAAGTGGACCGTGGGATAGTGGAAGCGGCTTTGGCCATGGGGGCTTCTCCGTGGCAGATTATTTACAAGGTACTTATTCCCGAAGTAATACCTTCGTTGGTTTTAGGCGCGACCATAACTTTTATCACCCTGATTGGGTATTCGGCCATGGCCGGGTTTATCGGTGGCGGCGGTTTGGGTGATATTGCCGTCCGGTACGGATACTACCGCTATAAAACCGATATTATGATATATACCGTTTTCTTGCTGCTGGTAATGGTACAATTGATTCAAAGTTTGGGGAACTATGCTTCCCGTAAATTAAACAAAAAAGTGAAATAGGAGGGAAAAAATGAGAAGGGCAAAAATTTTATTGTTGCTGGCAGCGGTTTTGTTAGTGGCCGTTATTGCCGTTGGCTGCAGTGGGGCTAAAGAAACCGGGCAATCCGGCGAAAAGGGCGCTTTAACGCTTAAGATAGGAGCTACTCCGGTACCGCATAAAGAAATTCTCGAGTTTGCCAAGCCGCTGCTTAAAGAGAAAGGCGTAGACCTGGAAATTGTTGAATTTACTGATTATGTTCTGCCCAACAAGGCCTTAGCCAGCGGGGAACTGGATGCCAATTATTTCCAGCACATTCCTTACCTGGAGGAATTCAGTAAGGAAAATAACCTGGACCTGACTTATACCACCAAGGTTCACTTTGAGCCCATGGGAATCTATCCGGGCAAAGTTAAATCCCTGGACCAAGTGAAAGAGGGCGCGCAAATTGCGGTGCCCAATGACGTTACTAACGAGGCCCGTGCTTTACTGCTGCTGGAAAAGGCAGGACTGTTAAAGATTAAACCGGGCGCTGGCCTGAAGGCTACCAAGAATGACATTATAGAAAACCCCAAAAAGATTGAAATTAAGGAACTGGAAGCTGCGCAGATTCCCAGGTCCCTGCCTGATGTTGACCTGGCTGTCATCAACGGAAATTATGCTGTCGAGGCAGGATTGACAGCAGGCAAGGATGCCCTGCTTTCCGAAGATAAAAACTCCGAGGCTGCCCAGACATATGCCAATATCATCGCCATCCGCAAGGGTGACGAAAACAAAGAAGCCATTAAAATCCTCGACCAGGTCCTGACTTCACCGGAAGTCAAGAAATTTATTGAAGATAAATACCAGGGTGCTGTAGTACCGGTGTTTTAACATTTTCCAAAAAGGGGTTATCCCAAAGTTAATTGGGATAACCCCTTTTTATTCGGCGGCTTATCCGCCGTACATGGGAAAAAGCAATTTAACCTTTTCGCCGGCATTGATAAGGAATTCTCTGTTTGATACGGATTTATCCCCGATTACATAGTAAATATGTTTGATGGAGAGATTTGCCAAAGCGGGAAACTGTTTAATCAGGTGTTCTTCCAAATCGGTAAGCTTGATGTTCTCTTCTACTGGAATGTCAAGCTTTTCTTTTTTTGTAATACTGTTTAACGGAGGGCAGAAATATACGGTTACTTTGCCTATGGTCATTCACCTGCCTCAATTAATTTAAATACTTTTCACAACTTCATTTATAAGTATAGTGGATTAATCCGGACAAGTGAAGTCCAACCGGGTTTCTCTTTTAATCGATAATTTATTACATTTATTGATTTGTAATTGACACCAGGTTAACTTCCTGTTAACATGAAATTAAGAATTGCAAATAGAGCAATATTGTTGCAAATAAAGCAACAATTGGAAAGGGTGACGTATATCGATACTGTAGCAAGAGCCTTATGCCTTTTAAAACTTTTGGCTATCAGCCCCTTACGGGTACAGGAGGCAGCCGAAAAACTGGGAATACATAAAAGTTCGGCTTCAAGGTTGCTTTCAACAATGCGTGACCATAATTTTGTCCGGTTGAATTCAAATGGGAAATACGAATTAGGATATGCAGTCTTTGAGATGGCTCATGCCTTAAGTGAAGGAATGGATGTCAGAAAAATTGGGCGCCCTTTTTTGGAACAGTTAAATAAAACTTCAAACGAGACGGTTCACCTGGCTGTATTGGACGGTATAGAGATTGTATACCTGGATAAAATTGACACAAGTAGACCAATCCGCATGTACTCAAGAATCGGCAAACGGGCCCATGTTTATTGCACCGGTGTAGGCAAGGCGTTGTTGGCTTATCTTCCTGACGAAAAAATTGATCAGATACTGGCGCAGATTAAAATGAAATCCTTTACTGCCAGGACGATTGTAGACAGGGAACATATGATGAATGAGATACGGGAAATACGTGTTAATGGTATAGCCTGGGACCGCGGAGAGCATGAGGATGATATTTACTGTATGGCTGCTCCGGTTTTTGATTTTACCAACAAGGTCATAGCCAGTATCAGCATATCGGCAACGATAACATATACCCCGGAAGAGGAACTGGCCAAGTATGCCGGTTTGTTAAGCCAGACTGCGGAAGCTTTTTCCCGCGCTATGGGGTATGTGGGAGATTGGCCGCCGCCGGTCCGCTTATAATTAAACAACTGGAGGTTTTACATATGCCGTATGGATACAATGGTAAAATTCTTTGTGTAAACCTTACAGACGGTAGCACCAGAATGGAAGAAAAGCCGGAAAGCTGGTACCGCAAGTATTTAGGCGGTAGGGGCATTGGCGCTTATTACCTGCTTAAGGACCTGCCCGCCGGCACGGATGCCTTGGCGCCGGAAAATATCCTTGTTTTTGCGGTGAGTGTTGTTACTGGTGTTCCCTTTCCCGGTAATGCCCGCGCTTCAGTAGTAGCCAAGTCGCCGCTGACGGGCGGGTTTGGGGAAGCAGAGGCCGGCGGGAACTGGGGTCCTGAGCTGAAATTTGCCGGTTTCGATGCCGTAGTCATCACCGGGAAGTCTGAAAAGCCCGTTTACCTTTACCTGCGGGATGGACAAGTTGAAATAAGGGATGCCGGTAACCTGTGGGGATTGAATACCAGCGAGACTGAAAAGAGGATTTTTGATGACACCGGCGACCCCAGGGTGAAAGTTGCCTGCATCGGTCCTGGCGGTGAAAACCTGGTTCGTTATGCTTGTATTACTGCCGGACGCCATAACGTATTCGGACGTCTCGGCCTGGGTGCCGTTATGGGTTCGAAAAACTTAAAAGCCGTAGCCGTTAGCGGCGGTAAACGGCCGGAGACTAAAGAGCCAGAAAAGATTAAAGAGATTTCGCGTTGGGTGGCGCAAAACTTTAACAGACCTGATACATGCGGCCTTTTTTATGAATACGGCACATCGGGAGGGGTCGCCATGTACAACGCTATCGGGTCTTTGCCCTCCTACAATTTCCAGGGGGGCACCATTGAAGGAGCCGAGAAGCTTACAGGCGAGTACATGAAAGAACAGGGATTGATGATAGGAAAAACCCGTTGTTTTGCTTGCCCCATTGCCTGTCGAAAAATTGCCAGGGTGGAGAACTCCGGGGAGCTGGACACGAAGTCGGAAGTTCACAGTCCCGAGTATGAAACCATTGCGGCATTAGGCAGTAACTGCGGCATTACTGACCCGAAAGTAGTCATAAAAGCCGCGGAAATGTGTGACGAATATGGCTTGGATACCATATCGACCGGAGTAACCATTTCCTTTGTCATGGAATGTGCACAAAAAGGAATATTACCGAAAGATTTGCAGGGGGACATGCCTGTAGAATTCGGTAGTGCCGAAACTATTTTAAGATGTATAGAAATGATTACCTACCGCCGGGGAATTGGCGATATAATGGCGGAAGGCACGAAAAGAATGGCTGCCAGAATCGGCAACGGCGCTGAAGCACTTGCTGTCCATGGTAAAGGCGAAGAGTTGGCTTTGCAGGATCCCAGGGGAGGCAAGGTCGGAGCCGCCATCGGTTATGCCGTAGCCCATAACGGAGGAGATCATATCCAGATGGAACACGATTTCCAATTTTCACAGAAGGGTCCTTTCCTGAAGTCCTTCGAACCTTTGGGCGTGATAGAACCTGTGCCCACCATGGACCTGGGTATTGACAAAGTAAGGTTATTTGTTCTGAATCAAATTGTCTGGGGACTGTATAACATGCTGGATATTTGTATTTTTGTTCCGGCGCCCGGACATGTCCTGCCGCTGACCGGTTTATGCGATTTAGTAAAGTGTGCCACCGGGTGGGATACCAGTTTGTATGAATTGATGAAAGCGGGAGAACGCGGAATCGTCATGACCCGGATTTTTAACCTCCGTGAGGGGTTTGGAGTACAGGACGATGTTATCCCCCGCCGGTTAACCGAGCCTCTGACGACCGGAGAATCCAAAGGGTCCAGGGTTGAACCGGAGCAAATACAGCAGGCCGTAAAAAATTACTATGAAATAATGGGTTGGGACCATGAAACGGGCGCGCCTTCCCCAGGGAAGTTAAAAGAACTCGGACTGGACTGGTTAATTTAGTAATACGGTTTAAAAAAAGCTGGTGAAAGTAATGAAAACAGCCGCTGAAGTCAATTTACAGAAAATTATGGATTTGCGTGAAAAACTTGAAGAGACCGTTGCACGTGCCGGTGCCTTGACAGACCCGGAAGTATTGTTTATCAGCTCCCTGTTGGATGCAGCGTTGAACGAATATTACCGGTCTGCAGGAGGAAATGCTTCGCGCAAGGGATGAGCATGGTTTCCGCTTAGTTTTTGTGGGCAGTCCAAACGGGTTTCTTGTCTATCTTTGATGATGAAGGAGGGTGGTGGGTCAGAAGTTACATAAGTGTTAAATCCTGCGTCAAAGTTTTGAGAGAGTAAGCCAGAAGTTAAAGGAGGATGTCAATGCGCAAGAAGAGTTTATTGTTAGTTATTATGTTGATTGGCGCTCTGCTGGTTGCAGGATGCGGTGGGACCGGCAAGACTTCCAGTCAGAGTTCAGACCCCCGCAAAGCCTATGAAGGCACGACTTTAAAAGTGTTATTAAAAACCGGTTACGAAACTGAAGCAATTAAACAGTTTGTAGGGGATTTTGAAAAAGCTACCGGTATCAAAGTTGAATATGAAATCTATGATGAACCGACAGTACGTAACAAATTAATCCTTGACGCTACCTCCAGAACCGGAGCTTACGACGTTGTGGCCACCCAGTTTTGGTACATGCCCGAGTACTTAAGGGCTCAAGCCCTGGAACCGCTGGATGATTACATCAAGAATAAAGCCGATAAGGAATGGAATTCCCTCGACTACATACCAAAAGGCCTGCTGAATACATACCGTGGGAGTGATAATAAACTCTATGCGGTACCCGTTTCTGCTTCCGGCGGTGTGCTGATATACAGAACTGATTTATTTAAGAAATACGGCCTGCAGGTGCCGAAAACTACTAAGGATGTTTTAGAGGCAGCCAAGGCGCTGGCTGGTAAAGAAAAGGATGTATATCCGTTCATTGGCCGCGGGGAGTCTTCACTGGCATCCTTCGGAACATCTGCCGGCTGGGCGTGGGCTTATGGCGCCCGGGTGCTGGATGAAAACGGCAAGGTGACTGTAAATACCCCGGAAATGAAACAAGCCATGACCGATTTTGTTGAACTGGCTCAAAAATATGGTCCTCCGGATCAGGCTGCGATAGGCTGGGACGTTATGTCTGAAATGTTCCGCCAGGGCAAGGCCGCCATGAACTTTGAAATGAGCGGTTTCCCCAGTGTATACGCCAATAAGGAAGTTTCCTCAGTAGCGGATAAAATTGGTGTCGCTTTAATAAAAGGACCTGCCGATAAGTATGCCCAGTGGATGTATGGCGAAGGCCTGGCTATCAGTAAGTATTCCAAGAACAAAGAAGCGGCATGGTTGTTCCTGCAATGGCGCGACAGTCTTGAGGTTTCCCTGAAAGAAGTAAACAAAGGCATCAGGTTTGATTTCCCTGATTCCAGGGTTTATGAAAGCAAAGAATACAAGGAAAAGGCCAAGGGTTTGGAATTCTTTACTTCCCAGATTGACGAGATCATCGGTTCAGTAGATACTTCTTACTGGCCGAATGTACCCGAGTTTGAGAAGATTGCCGAAGCCTTCCAAAAACAAATTTCCCTGGCCATTTCAGGCAAGCAGACTGTAGACAGCGCACTGACCAAAGCGCAACAGGACATTGACAAAATAATGGCTGGAGCTAAAAAGTAAGTTAAAAGTAAGTTATAAGAGGGAGGGGCGGGGCAAAAACCCGCCCCTGTCTTAAACCAAGGGTTACTGGCTATAAAAGGAGTGAATAAAAACTTGGAAGACAGGCGTACCAAATGGATCATGCTATTGCCGGCCTTAATAGTGTTTGCAGCCTTGGGTGTTTACCCGACCATTGAGGCATTGTACACCAGCTTAACCCGTTATAACTTAACTGACCCAGCAGCAGGCAAAGTCTTTATAGGCTTAGGTAACTACTTGCATTTGGTTAAAGATGTTCGTTTCTGGATGGCTTTAGCCAGGGCTGTGGAATTTGTTGCTGTCAGTGTAAGTATTTCCTTTGTCCTGGGTTTGATGATAGCCTTGATCCTGCAAAAGACCAAATGGTTTCAGGGCTTTTTTCGGATAGTATTTCTGGTTCCCATGGTTATTGCCCCCACCATATCAACCTTAAATTTCAAATTTATGTATAACTATAACCTGGGTATCATTAACAAGCTCTTGCAAGCGATAGGTTTGGACAAAATCGACTTCCTGGGGAACCCGTCCCTGGCCTTATGGTCAGCAGTGGCTGTGGATGTATGGCAGTGGACGCCGTTGGTCATCCTGGTGTTGTTGTCGGGGTTGGAAGCCCTACCCAGGGAACCTTTTGAAGCCGCACTGATAGACGGGGCCAGCGGCTGGCAGGTGTTCCGTTATATGACTCTTCCTCTGCTTAACCGGTTCATTGTCGTAGTCTTAATTATCAGAGCCATGGATGCTTTGAAGGTTTATGAGACCATTCAACTGATGACCGCCGGGGGGCCCGGAAATGCTTCCGAAACGTTAAATACTTACCTGGCCACCGTTGGTTTCCAGTGGTTTGACATAGGCTATGCTTCGGCGTTGGGTATTTTTGCGCTGTACTTTACTACATTCTTGGCCATGATACTTGTGAAGTATACTGGCGCTTTTAAAAGTAAGCAGGTGAAAGCATGAAAAATAACAAGATAATAGCCAATATTGTCAAATATGCCGTATTATTGCTTTACACAGTAATCGCTCTGTTCCCGCTATACTGGCTGGTGACCACCTCCTTCAAACCGCCCTTGGAGGTTTTTTCCACCCAGCCATTGGGAACCTTTGTGCCAAGCTTAGAAAACTATAAAGTAGTTTTGTTTAACGATATGTTCCCCAAGTATCTTTGGAACAGCGTAATTATCAGTCTGATAACAGTACTTATAACGCTACCTGTCGGCAGCCTGGCCGGTTACGCCTTTGCCAGGTTCAAGATCAAGAACAAAGACAACTGGTTTTTTATGGTCCTGACTACCAGGATGGCGCCGCCGGTGGCTTTTGCGGTACCTTTGTACCTCTTGATGGTGCGGTTTGGCCTTGTCGATACCTACGTTGGGTTAATAGCGATTTATATCTTCATGAATTTGGCTTTTTGTATCTGGCTGACCCGGGGCTTTTTTGAAGAAATACCCCCGGATGTGGAAGAAGCAGCCATGATAGACGGCTGTTCGCGCCTTCAGGCCTTTTGGAAAGTTACAGTGCCTTTGACGGCAGGTGGTTTGATAGCCACAGGCGTATTGATGTTTATTTTTACCTGGAATGAATTTTTCTTTGCCTCCATACTTACGCAGAGTATAGCCAAGCCATTTACTGTACACTTAACTTCCTTCTTCGGGTCCAAACGGATCCTTTGGGGTGAATTGGCTGCCGCTTCCACTATAGGCAGTCTGATTCCCATTATCTTTGCTATAGTTATGCGCCGGTACCTGGTACGCGGGCTCACTATGGGGGCAGTTAAATAGATTTTATGCTTTATTTTGTTAAAAGGAGTTGAAGTCAATGAGTGCAGAACAGCGCTTGCAAGAACTGGGCATTGTTTTACCTGCGGCGCCGGTGCCGGTGGCTAATTACGTCCCGGCTGTAAGGACCGGAAACCTGTTGTATGTTTCCGGCCAGGCCTGTGTGGTGGACGGTGAAATGAAATATACAGGCAAGGTAGGCAAGGAACTGACCCTGGAGCAGGGTTACGAGGCAGCACGGATTGCGGCCATTAATACCCTGGCTATCGTCAAGCAGGAACTGGGCAGTTTGGACCGGGTTAAAAGGGTTGTCAAACTTTTGGGTTTTGTGGCCAGCGATCTGAACTTTTTCGAGCAACCCAAAGTGATCAACGGGGCTTCCGACTTTTTTGCCGAAATCTTTGGCGACAGCGGGCGGCATGCCCGTTCGGCTCTCGGTACTAATGTACTGCCCTTTAATACCCCGGTTGAAATTGAAGTCATTTTTGAGATCGAGTAATTGCAGAGAAATATTGGAATCGAGGCGAATGCGGTATGGAAAACAAAATATACTGGGGTTCTTATACAAGTAACGAACTGGCAAATTTGATCAAAGAGGATCCGGTGGTTGTCCTGCCCGTAGGGGCTTATGAACAGCACGGACCTCATTTGACGCTGAATACCGATACTGATATAGTCCTAGAGATTACCAAAGAAGCGGTGGGCAAGGCCTGTAGTACCGGGATTCCCTGCGCCCTGCTTCCTCCCCTCTGGCTTGGTATTTCCGAACACCATATGAGCTTTAGCGGCACTATTACCCTGAGGCAATCAACATTAACGGCCATGGTGTTCGATATTCTTAAAAGCCTGGCCCGCCACGGAGTGAAGAAGTTTTTGGTCGTCAACGGCCATGGTGGCAACATGGCTGCTCTGCGCTATGCCATAGATGAAGTAGGCGCCCATTGCGAAGTGGAACCGGTGCTGGTCACCTATTGGCACCTGGTTGCGGACCTGGTGGCCAGGTTGCGAAAATCCGAATTTGGCGGCATCAGCCATGGGTGCGAACTGGAAACTTCTTTAAAGATGCACATAGCGCCGGAAGATGTGAGAAAGGACCTGCTACGGGCTAACGTGGTCAAGGGAAATGAATACTGGAGCCCGGAGATGTTCGCTTCTAACAGGGTGGCTATGTATAAGCCGTACAGACAATTGTCGGAGTACGGGCATGTGGGTGATCCGACCAAAGCCACGCCTGATTTCGGCGAAGCTGTTTTTAAGGCCGTTGTTGCGGAACTGGCCAGATTAATCACAAAGATGCAAAAAGGAGACCTGGAAAATGAAAATTGTTGATGTTCGGGCTACTGCCGTAAGCGTACCGCTCCTACATGAATTTAAAGCGGCCTATGGCACAAGAAGCACGGCTGATTTTGTTATCATTGAAATTGAAGATGACCAGGGACGAATAGGGCTGGGGGAAGCATCATGTATTCCGATTTATGATGAAGGCAGCCAGGCCGGAGTAGTCTTTGTAATCAACAAATACTTTAAACCGCTGCTTATAGGCCGGGACCCCCGGAATATTACCCAAATTATGGAAAACCTGGCCGCTGCGGTAAAGGGTGAAAGGTATGCCAAGTGCGCCGTGGATTTTGCCCTGCATGACCTGGTTGGTAAGATATACGATATGCCGGTATATGACCTGCTGGGGGGCAAAGCGAGAGAAGTGCAAGTTTGCTGGGTATTGAGCGCCAAGGACCCTGTGCAGGTGAACCGGGAGGCCAAGGAAAAACTGGCCGAAGGCTACCGTACCTTTAAACTTAAAGTTGGCACCGATGCCCGGAAAGACCTGGAAAATGTAGAAGCACTGCGTGATGCCATTGGCTATGATACCTCGTTAAGATTAGACGGCAACGAGGCCTGGGAACCAAAAGAAGCCCTGCGGCGCATTACAGAGTTTGCCAAATTCATACCTAACCATGTGGAACAGCCTGTGCCGGCCTGGAATATTAACGGTCTCAGGTTTGTCCGGGAGCACAGCCCCATACCTGTTGTTGCCGATGAGTGTATTTTAACACCTTATGATACTATGGAAATCGCCAGGGCTGATGCGGCAGACATGGTTAACATAAAGGTTTCCAGAGTCGGGGGAATTGTTGCAGCCAGGAAGATTGCAGCCATTGCCGAGGCCGCAGGGCAGTTTCCATTCGCCGGCAGTATGCTGGAACTTGGCCCGGGAACCGTCGCCAGCGCTCACTTTGTTGCTGCCAATGCAGCTTTGTCGTTGACTTCTGAATTGGTAGGGCCGCTTCTGCTGAAGCGGGATATTCTTAAAAAACCTTTGGAATATAAAAGTGGTTGCCTGATCCTGCCGGAAGGCGCCGGGTTCGGAATTGAACTGGATCAAGACGCTGTCGCAGAATTCACAGTCAAGGTCTAGGTAAAACGAATGGAGGGGAGATGAAAAACTAATGGCTTCAGTTACTTTAGAGAACGTAGTCAAACAGTACGGCGATGTTGTTGCGGTCAACAATGTCAACTTACATTTCGCGGACCAGGAATTTGTTGCTCTTGTCGGACCGTCCGGTTGCGGAAAGACCACGCTTTTAAGGATGATTGCGGGGCTGGAGGAAATCACCTCGGGGACCATTAAAATCGGGGACAGAATTGTTAACGATTTGCCGCCCAAAGACCGGGATATAGCCATGGTGTTTCAGAATTACGCCCTTTATCCCCATATGACCATTGAAGACAACATGACCTTTTCACTGCGGATTAAAGGCAAGAAGAAAAGTGAAATTGCCGGTAAGGTACTGCAGGTTGCTCAGATTTTAGGCATCGAACACCTGCTTAAACGTAAACCGGGTGAATTGTCCGGGGGTCAGCGGCAAAGGGTTGCCCTGGGACGGGCCATCATGCGTGAACCCCAGGTTTTCCTTATGGATGAACCCCTGAGTAACCTGGACGCAAAACTGCGTGTGCAAATGAGGGTTGAAATTACCCGCCTGCACCAGCGGTTGAAGAGAACCATTATCTATGTTACTCATGACCAGATTGAAGCAATGACCATGGCAGACCGGATTGTGGTCATGAAAGACGGGGTTATCCAGCAGGCAGATACACCGTTGAACATTTATAAGAATCCGGCTAATAAGTTTGTCGCCGGCTTTATAGGCTCTCCTCCGATGAACTTTTTGGACGGCACCCTTTCTGAAGAAAACGGGCAACTTTGGTTTGTAGGCGCCGGTTTTAGGTTGCCCGTTTCGGGCGCCCACCGGAATGCCCTGGTTTCAGCCGGTGAAAAATCTGTAACCTTAGGAATCCGGCCCGATGCGGTACTCGTAGGTGGGGAAGCTTTTGGTGCCGATAACGGTCGGCTGGATGCCGGGGTAGATATTGTGGAACTTCATGGTTCCGACCAACTGGCTTATCTGGAGATCGCTGATGGAATCCAGATAACGGCTAAACTCCTACCGACGGTGCAAATCAAACACGGAGATAAGGTGACTGTAAATATGGATATGTTAAAAGCCTATTATTTTTCAAACTCCACTGAAAAAGCTCTTGTCTAGTTTTGGGGAAAAGATTATTAATTGGGGACGGAACTAAAGGACAATCCAGTTGGACTCACTAAAAACTTAGCGGAGATGTATGCCTATGACGCTGAACAGGATGTTTGAAAAAAAACAGGTGGTTTTCGGTCCCTTCTTAAAATTGCCGAACCCTGCCCTTGTAGAGATTATTGGCATCGCAGGTTTTGATTTTGTAATCATTGATTGTGAGCACGGACCGTTAGATATGCTGGTGGCCGAAGAGATGGTCAGGGCGGCCAAATTATCGGGTCTCTCGGCTGTTATTAGGGTTTCAGAAAACAACCCTGCGTTGATATCCAGGGCACTGGATATCGGGGCAGATGCGGTACAGGTACCCCAGGTAAGTACCCGAACCGATGCCGAGAAGGTTGTGCAGGCCGCCAAGTTTGCTCCCCTGGGTGAACGGGGCGTTTGCAGGTATGTACGCGCTGCAGGCTATTCTTCGGTGGACCGGCAGGCCTATTTTACTCTGGCCAACCAAAACACCCGGACCATTATTCACATCGAAGGGGAAGAAGGGATGGAAAACATCCAGGATATTCTCCAGGTTGAGGGCATTGATGTCATATTTATCGGCCCCTACGATTTATCCCAGTCCCTGGGTTTGCCCGGTCAGGTTGACCACCCCCTGGTGGTTGCCAGGATGCGGGAAATTATTGACCGGGCCCGGGAAGCGGGTAAAATCGTAGGTACCTTTGTGGATGATGTTGACGCGGCCAGGAAATGGCTGGCCTTAGGGGTTCAGTACATTGCTTATTCCGTTGATACGGGAATCATATACCAATCTTTTAAAGAAATTGCAGACAGCTTATACCAGGGAGTAGGAGATGAAGGTAATGCGTAAGATGGAAATTTTACAGAGAATAATTGATACCGGAATTGTAGCAGTTGTGCGAGCGGACAGCCCCGAAAAGGCGGAGTTGATTTCCGATGCCTGTATCAGGGGGGGTGTTAATGCGATAGAAATAACCTTTACGGTGCCAGGCGCCGACGAAGTGATCAGGATTCTCCGGAAGAAATTTTCCAGGGAAGAATTGCTGGTAGGAGCGGGAACGGTTTTGGATGCTGAGACTGCCCGGATTGCCATACTGGCGGGCGCTGAGTTTGTTGTCAGTCCGTCTTTTAATCTGGAAACAGCCAAATTATGCAATCGTTACCAGGTACCTTACATGCCTGGCTGCATGACTGTAACCGAAACCATTACCGCTATGGAGGCAGGAGCCGATATAATCAAGGTTTTTCCCGGTGACGTATATGGACCCCGGATAATTAAAGATATCAAAGGCCCGTTGCCCCAGGCCTCGCTAATGCCTACGGGTGGGGTGAGCCTGCAGAATGTGGGTGAATGGATTAAGGCTGGCGCCATTGCTGTCGGTGTGGGATCGGACCTAACGGCAGGAGCCAGGCGGGGAGATTACGATGAAGTGACCAGGACCGCCAGTCTCTTTGTGGAAGCGGTTAAAGCGGCGAGGAAGGCCGGTTAACAACTGCCGCTTGTAAAAACTTTATACTGAAAGTTACACTCTAAGCATACAGGGGGAATGACGATGAGTAAGAAGGTAGTAACATTCGGGGAAATCATGTTGCGGTTGTCCACACCCGGATATCAGAGATTTGTACAGGCGGAGAGCTTTGATGTTACATACGGAGGCGGGGAGTCCAATGTGGCGGTATCCCTGGCCAACTTTGGCGAAGATGCTTACTTTGTGACCAAGGTACCTGATAATCCAATAGGCCAGAGCGCTATTAACCACCTCCGGAGGTTTGGGGTTAAAACGGACTATATTGCCAGGGGCGGCGAAAGGTTGGGTATCTACTTCCTTGAGACCGGCGCTTCCCAGCGTCCCTCCAAAGTAGTTTACGACCGGGCCAATTCAGCTATTGCTACGGCTGTAGAAGGAGACTTTGACTGGCAACAGATTTTTTCCGGTGCTGCATGGTTCCACTTTACCGGGATAACGCCTGCCCTGAGTGATTCTGCTGCCAGACTTACCCTGGCAGCAGCCAGAGTTGCCAAGGAAATGGGCCTGACTGTAAGCTGTGACCTGAATTATAGGAAAAAACTATGGTCAACGGAAAAAGCCCGCCAGGTGATGACCGAATTGATGCAGTACGTCGACGTGGCAATAGGTAACGAAGAGGATGCGGAAAAAGTTTTTGGCATCAAAGCGGACAATACTGATATTACTTCCGGTGAATTGAGCAGGGAAGGATATAAAGATGTAGCGCGGAAACTGGCGGAGAAGTTCGGTTTTAAATATGTGGCTATCACCCTGCGGGAAAGCTATTCTGCTTCTGATAACGGCTGGTCTGGTATGCTCTATGACGGAAAAGACTATTATTTCTCCAGGAAATACAACATCAGAATTGTGGACCGAGTTGGCGGTGGCGATTCTTTTGTGGGCGGACTGCTCTACGCGTTGCTAAACGACTATACACCAGAAGATGCCGTTAATTTTGCTGCTGCTGCTTCATGTCTGAAGCACACGATTTTGGGCGATTTTAATCACGTTACTGTTGAAGAAGTAAAAAACCTCATGTCCGGCGATGGTTCAGGCAGGGTTCAGAGGTAAACAACTGTGGCTTGAGGGCTGCCGTTATGGGCAGCCCTCAGGCTGTTGACAAGGTTATTCTGAAAAATTCGGGGAGGTTAAATGTTTTCCGGAGCGGGGCTAAAATCGTCCTGTTGTTCTTCTGGTGTCAGGGGGGCATATTATTCGGAGCGGGGACTTAAATCGTCCTCCGGCCCGCGACCCACGCAGTGGGAGCGGCTGCCGGAGGAGATTTCGTCCGTGAGCGGAAGAATAATATGCCCTCCATTTTTTGATTTCGCCTGTGGCGGAGGAATCATTTAACCTCCCCTTAATTTTGTAATGCGGCTTTGTCATCTACATTGTAATGAATTTGTAATTGACAATACCCATAAATATTGTTAATATTAAAAACAACTAAAAACATTAATTCCGATAGGAGAACTAGGAGTTAAAATAAAGGGGGATCTTATAAAAATGTTAAATAGAAGGAAATTAAAGCTGGGTGTACTAATTTTAAGTGTTTTGGCTATAGTGGCGCTTGCCGGCTGTAGCGGTGATAAAACCGAGAAAAGCCAGGATGGGAAACAGGTGATCAGAGTAGGTTATTTTCCTAATCTGACCCATGCGCAGGCCCTGGCAGGATTTGGGGACGGGACTTTCCAAAAAGCGATGGGTTCTGAAGTTACGATCCAGGAACATATCTTTAATGCCGGGCCCACTGAAATCGAGGCCCTCCTGGCAGGTGAGATTGACCTGGGTTACATAGGACCGGTTCCAGCCATTAATGGTTTTGTTAAATCTAAGGGAGGACTCAGAATTATTTCCGGGGCTGCTGACGCAGGTGCCGTTCTTATTGCCAGAAAAGGAGCAGATATAGAGAAAGTGAAGGATCTGGATGGTAAGCGGGTGGCAGTTCCCCAACTGGGCAATACCCAGGACATTTCTTTACGTAACCTTCTCAGCCAGGCAAATTTAAAAGATGCCTCCAAAGGCGGCACGGTTACGGTAATTCCGGCCGAAAACCCCGATATATTGACTTTGATCAGTAAAGGGGAAGTGGATGCAGCTTTGGTTCCGGAACCCTGGGGTTCCAGGATAGTCAAAGAAACAGGCGCCCGGGTAGTGCTGGATGCCAAAGAAGTATGGCGGAATGGCAAATACTCTACGGCAGTGGTAATTGCTAGCAGTAAGTTTTTAAAGGAACACCCTGATTTAGTTGAAAAGTGGCTGAAAGCCCATGTGGAAATCACTGAACGGATAGGCAAAGACCCTAAGGCCAGCCAGGTAGTGATTAACAGCCAAATTAAAAAACTGACCGGAAAAAGTTTGCCGCCGGATGTTTTAAATAACGCCTTTAGACGGATTACCGTTACATATAATCCGGAGATAGAATCTGTAAACGAGTTTGTCAGAATTTCCGTAGAAAACAAATACCTTAAAGAAACCCCCGATATTTCCAACCTTTTTGATTTGAGCTTAATCAACAAGATATTAGCGGAAAAGAAACTGACGGAATTGCGGTGATAAAAACGGGGAAACGGATAAGGATGTGTTAATATGCTGCGAGTTGAAGGTGTAAGTAAAAGCTTTGCTACTAAAAATGGTCATACCCATACGTTGCAGGATATAAACATAGAAATAGCTGACGGGGAGTTTATTTCCCTGGTTGGGCCGTCAGGCTGCGGTAAGTCGACCCTTTTGAACATCATTGCTGGACTGGAGGAACCCACAAGCGGTCAGATAACCAAAAACGGCAAAAAAGTCACGGAAGCCGGTCCGGACCGGGTAGTAATGTTTCAGGAAGCAGCTTTGTTTCCGTGGTTAAAGGTTATTGAAAATGTTGAATACGGCATGAAAATAGCCGGTTTATCAAAGGAACGGCGCCGTGAGAAAGCCTTGCATTTTTTAAAGATGGTACACCTAACCCGTTTTATCAATTGTTACCCTCATGAATTGTCCGGTGGCATGCGGCAGAGAGTGGCGCTGGCCAGGGCCCTGGCGATGGATTCCGATGTCCTGCTGATGGATGAACCTTTTGCCGCTTTAGACAGCCAAACGCGCAATATACTGCACCGGGAACTGCAGCAGATATGGTGGCAAACCCGGAAGACCATACTTTTTGTTACCCATAACGTTGAGGAAGCAGTATTGTTGGCCGACAGGGTTATTGTGATGGCAGCGAACCCGGGGCGAATTAAAAGGGTATTTAATGTTCGATTGGCCCGCCCCAGAGATATCGACAATGTTGACGTCGCCTTTGTCGTCAGTGAAATAATGGCCGACCTCAAGGAGGAGGTGGAAAAGGTTGCCAAAGCAGAATTTGACAGTGATTGGTCTCTTGAAAAAAATTCTTTTCTACCTAATCCTTATAGTGATTTGGGAAATGGTATTTAGAAGCGGGTTATGGCCGGAATTTTCGTTTCCTTCCCCTGTCGGGGTGATGAGTAACCTCTGGGCGGGTTTTCGTGATACCAGTTTTCTAATTGCCATAGCAGTCAGTTTAAAAAGGGTGATTACCGGTTACTTCATATCACTGGTTATTGGTCTTACTCTAGGGCTCACTGTGGTAAGGGTTCGGTACCTGGATGAAAACTTAAGTCCCCTGCTCTTGGGTTTGCAGACACTGCCCAGTATTTGTTGGCTCCCCTTGGCTATATTATGGTTCGGTATAGGTGAGGATTCCATTATTTTTGTGATTGCCATTGGTTCAATTTTTTCTATCAGTATGGCTGCAGTATCGGGGATTAAGAATGTTCCACCGCTTTATATGAGAGTGGCCAAAACCATGGGGGCAAAGGGATTAAAGGCTTATACAACCGTAGTTATTCCGGCGGCGTTACCCAGTATTATATCAGGAATGAAGCAAGGCTGGTCCTTTGCCTGGCGGGCCCTGATGGCCGGAGAAATGCTGTCGCCAAAAGACGGCCTGGGTTACGCCTTGACTGTGGGCCGTGATTTGGCTGACATGAACCAGGTTGTCAGTGTTATGATTATCATCATAGTTTTGGGTCTGGTTATAGATAAATTGATTTTTGGCCGTTTGGAGTCGTCTATCCGGTACCGCTGGGGTCTGGACCGGGCTTAACACAGCATAAAATAGTTAAAAAGCCGGCGTACTCATTTGAACCGGTCATCGGCCGCCTACCACCGGTTAATGACCACTGGCCACTATCAAAGGAGGAATGGAAATGACTGTTCAGAAAGCGACCAACATTGTTTGGCACGGTGGAAACGTCACCAAAAACGACCGCGAAAAACTGTTAAACCAGAAAGGGGTTGTCCTTTGGTTTACAGGTCTTTCAGGTTCCGGGAAATCGACGGTAGCCAGAGAAGTTGAAAGAAGGCTTTATGAAGCAGGACATCTGGCTTATGTTCTGGATGGAGATAACATACGGTTTGGCTTAAACAAGAACTTGGGTTTCTCACCCGAAGACAGGAAAGAGAATATTCGCCGCATCGGTGAAGTGGCCAAACTTTTTGCCGATGCGGGGGTAATAACCATCACCGCGTTCATTTCTCCTTACCGGGCCGATCGGGACAATGCCAGGGCCTTGTTGCCGAAGGGAGAATTTTTTGAAATATACGTCAAGTGTTCTGTTGAGGAATGCGAAAAAAGGGATGTCAAAGGGCTGTATAAAAAAGCCAGGGCCGGTGAAATACAGGAGTTTACCGGTATTTCCGCTCCCTACGAGGAACCGTTGACGCCGGAACTGGTTCTGGAAACTGCTACAGAAACCCTGGAAGAATCGACGAATAAGGTTATAAACTTCCTGGTTGCGCAGGGGGTTATCAAACAGAAGGGTGATATAGAATGAATGAAGACTATTTGGCAACAGGGAATAACGGCGTGGAGGTCGTCAGACTGACCACCGATGTAGCCATTGTCGGCGGCGGGACGGCCGGCTGTTTTGCGGCTGTTACCATTAAAGAGAACAGCCCCCAAACCGAGGTGCTGATCATCGAAAAGGCCCATATAAAAAGAAGCGGTTGCCTGGCCGCCGGAGTAAATGCCATTAATGCTTATCTGAACCCCGGTCAGTCACCTGAAAGTTATCTTGAGTACGTGAAGAAAGAATCGGCCGGATTAGTGCGGGATGACCTGGTACTTTCCATCGGTCAACGGTTGAATAAGGTGACAGAAAAACTGGAATCCTGGGGACTTCCCTTTAAGAAGAACGAAGACGGTTCATATCTTGAGCGGGGTAAGCGAAGTGTCGAAATAATCGGTGAAAGTATTAAACCGGTAATTGCTGATGCCGTCAAAAAGTCGGGGGCGCGGGTACTGAACCGCACCGTGGCCACCAACTACATAATGAGTGAGGGCCGCATTGTTGGAGTTTACGCCTTTTCCGCACGGGAGAAAAAGTTTTATGTTATTTCTGCCAAAGCAGTGATCTGTGCTACCGGAGGGGCCGCAGGCATATATAAACCTAATAATGAGGGCGCCGCCAGGCATAAAATGTGGTACTGCCCTTTTAATGTGGGGACCGGGTTTGCGATGGGGCTCCGGGCGGGGGCGGAAATGACCACATTTGAAATGAGGTTTATCGCCCTGAGAGTAAAAGACGTCATGTCCCCTACGGGTACAGTAGCTCAGGGGGTCAGAGCCCGACAGGTCAACGCTCTGGGGGAGGAATACCTGGACCGGTATGAAAACCGCTCCACCCCCATGCGCCTGTACGCCACCGTGGCAGAGAACAAGGCAGGGCGCGGTCCCTGTTACCTGGATTTTACCCATTTATCTGAGCAGGTTAACATTCGCCTGAAAGAAGCTTACCTGAATATGTCGCCCGGCATACTCCTTAAATGGGCTGATGAGGGTGTGGAGCCGAATCACCGGCCGCTGGAGATTTGTGGTTCGGAGCCCTATATTGTAGGTGGGCATGGGCAGGCAGGCTACTGGGTGGACATCTTCAGGCGTTCTACCGTGACGGGCTTGTTTGCGGCCGGCGATGTGGTAGGGGGCGCGCCCAAAAAGTATGTCAGCGGGTGTTTTGCCGAAGGGGAAATAGCCGGTTTGGCAGCTTTGCAATACATAAAGGATAAACATACAGCCGAAATCAGTCCGGAAGAAACGGAGGCTGAGCTGACCCGGGTTTTCACACCGCTGTTCAGGGACAGGGGACCGGCTCCCGACGAATACGAGGAACGGCTGCAGAAAATTATGGATGATTATGCCGGTGGGATTTCGGCTAATTACGAACTCTGTGAAGCAAAGCTGTTAAAGGCCCGGGAGCTGCTGCTTGTACTGCAGGAGGAAGTAAACAACAAAATTAAAGCCCGTAATATGTTTGAACTGGTAAAAGCCCACGAGGTAACGGACCGGGTATTGGTGGCCCGGGTTTTGGTGGAACACCTGTTATACAGAAAAGAGACCAGATGGCCTTCCTATCAGGAAAGGGTCGATTATCCGCGGCGAAATGATGAACGTTGGTTTATCTTTGTAAATTCCCGGTTTAATCATGAAAACAACAGTATTACAATTATCGAACGCCCTGCGGAAGGGGTGGTGACAGAACATGCCCGTTAAAGTTGATAAAAATCTTTGCAATGGCTGCGGTAACGCAACTGAACCCAGGTGTGTAAGGGTTTGTCCGGGTGACCTGCTTTTTAAGGACAGTGCCAACAGGTGTGCTGTCCGGGACCCCCGCGATTGCTGGGATTGTGCCGCCTGCATCAAGGAATGTCCCAGACAGGCGCTGGAAATGTACCTGCCAGTGCAGATAGGAGGCCGGGGGGCAACTTTAAAAGCAAAATCCGAACAGGGAGTTCTTAGTTGGTTTCTGACCAAACCGGACGGCACTACAGAAACCTTCATTATCAAAACAAGAACGGAAAAGTCGCAGAGTTAATCTGCCGCTTCGAACAAAACTAATGCTATAAAGGAGAGATGCAAATATGACGATAAAACCTCACGGAGGTGTTTTGATAAACCGGATTTTGACCGGTACAGAAAGAGAAAAGGTCATCGCCAGGGCAGATAGCTTACCCAGGCTGGTGCTGGATAACTGGGAAGTATCAGATCTGGAGCTTATTGCCAACGGAGCCTACAGCCCCCTGACCGGGTTTATGAAAAAAGACGATTATGAGCATGTGGTTAATCATATGCGGCTGGCTGACGGGACCGTATGGAGCCTCCCCATTGTCCTGGGGGTTACCCCTGAGGAAGCCGAAGATTTGAAGGTCGCCGGTGAAGCGGCCCTGTACTCAGAAGATGGCTTATTGTTAGGCATTATTAAAGTTGAAGAGATATTCGGTTATAATAAAGACTTGGAAGCGGAAAAAGTATTTTTGACCAAGGACGAGGCTCATCCCGGCGTGAAGCGCCTTTATCAGAGAGACCCTCTTCTTGTTGGGGGCCAGATCAGCCTGGTCAACAGGGTTAAACCCAAATTGTTTCCCGAAATGTACCTGGACCCGGCAGAAACCCGCCGGATTTTTACCGAAAAAGGCTGGCGGCGGGTTGTGGCTTTTCAGACGCGCAACCCCATTCACCGGGCTCATGAGTACCTGCAAAAGTGTGCCCTGGAGATCTGTGACGGTCTCTTCCTCAACCCCCTGGTCGGTGAGACGAAAGAGGATGATATTCCCGCGGCAGTACGGGTGGAGTGCTACAATGTTCTCCTGGACAAATATTATCCTGCCGAGCGGACCTTTATGTCGGCCTTCCCGGCAGCCATGAGATATGCTGGGCCCCGGGAAGCTGTTTTCCACGCCATTGTGCGAAAAAATTACGGCGCCACTCATTTTATAGTCGGGCGGGACCATGCCGGGGTAGGAAACTATTATGGAACTTATGATGCCCAACTGATTTTTGACAACTTCACACCGGCAGAATTGGGCATAACCCCGCTTTTCTTTGAACATACCTTCTACTGCAAAGTCTGTGGCGGTATGGGCAGCAGTAAAACCTGTCCGCACGATAAAGAGCATCATGTTTTCCTGAGCGGGACCAAGGTGAGGGAGATGTTGGCGGCAGGGCAAACGCCGCCGGAAGAGTTTACGAGGAAAGAAGTTGCCGAAGTGCTTATCCGGTACTATCAGGGGAGCTGAAAAAACAAATTAACGGAGGTCTGAAAAATGTCAGTTGATTACAATGAGTTGAAAAAAGGCGGTTTCCTCAAGCAAAGGCAGAAAGACCTTTTCATTGTCCGTTTCCGCAGCCTGGCCGGGAATTTGACAAGTGAGCAACTGCGCCACCTGGCCGATCTGGCCGATAGGTACGGCCAAGGGTACGTTCATGTCACCACCCGCCAGGGGGCTGAAATTCCCTGGGTAAACATTAATGATTATAATGAAATGAAAAAAGAGATTATGGAACGCGGTTTAAATACCGGTACCTGCGGTCCCAGGATCAGGACTGTGGTAGCCTGTCCCGGTATGGAAGTTTGCCAGTTTGGCCTGATGAATTGTAGAGAAACGGCCATCAAGCTGGATAGAGCATTTTTTTGCCGGGAGGTTCCCATCAAGACAAAGATCGGCGTATCAGGCTGTCCCAATTCCTGTGCCAAACCCCAGGAAAATGATATCGGTTTCGTAGGGGCCATTGAACCCGAATTGGACGAAAATAAATGCATTTCATGCGGGCTCTGTGAGAGAGTTTGTCCGAACAGGGCTATTCAAATGGCCGAAGGGAAACCTGTCATAGATAAATCCAGGTGTCTTCTGGAAGGAAACTGCATTTTTTCCTGTCCGTCTGATGCCTGGCAGGAGAAGAGAAGGGGTTATCTCCTTTATGCGGGCGGAAAAATAGGCCGCAAACCCCGCTTGGGCCAGGTCATAGATAAATTTATAAAAGAAGAGGAAGTTGAAGTGGCCGTAGAAAGGGTTCTCCGGGCTTTTACAACCCTTCGCCGGGACAGAGAACGGATAGGCGATACCGTAACAAGGGTTGGTATAGCAGCTTTCAAGGCCGAGTATGAAAGAGTAAAGGCTGATGAAAAAGAGCTTAAGCCGGAGGATGCCGGTGATAGCTTAAAGCGCCATACACATGACGGAGGATCGGAAAAGGAGGCTGTTTAGAAATGGCTGATGTAAAAGTTGATGCGACGCTGGATATTACTTCTGATGTCTGTCCTATTACTTTCGTGAAAACAAAACTCAAACTGGAGCAGATGAAAAAAGGAGAAATACTGGAAGTAATCCTCAACGATGGGGAACCTATCCAAAACGTTCCCAGGAGTGTCAAGGACGAAGGGCACAAAATTATTACTGTGGAGAAGGTTTCGGATAAATTCAGGTTATTAATTGAGAAAGGGGAGTAGTAGCATGGAAATAGTGTTAAACGGCGAAAAGGAAGTCCTGGATAAAGAGTATACCGTAGCTGAACTACTGGAGAAATATGAATTTAACCCGGATATAGTAACTGTGGCAGTTAACGGAGATATCCTGGCCAGGGATACGTTGGGGAATAAGTTTATTAAAGATGGTGACACAGTAGATATCCTGCTGTTCATGGGTGGAGGTAATTAAAATGGCTTCAGGCGCAGCCGGGGATGCGATCAGCCTCATAGGAAATACCCCCATGGTCAAGCTTTCTTCCATTGTACCTGCCGGGGCTGCCGATGTTTATGCCAAGCTGGAGATGTTTAACCCAGGTGGTAGTGTAAAAGACCGTATAGCCATGCATATGGTTGAAAAGGCCGAAGAAGAGGGACTTCTAAAACCGGGCGGCGTGATAGTGGAGGCTACCAGCGGTAATACGGGGATTGGCCTGGCTATGGTAGCGGCAGCAAAAGGGTACCGCCTCATTCTGGTTATGCCCGAAACCATGAGCAGGGAAAGGCAGGAAATCCTTACCGCTTATGGCGCTGAGCTTGTTCTCACACGGGGACAGGATGGCATGAAGGGGTCAGTGGATAAAGCGGAAGAAATCCTGGCCCAAAATCCTGGCTATTACATGCCGAGGCAATTTGAAAATCCGGCTAACCCGGAAATTCACCGCCTGACTACGGCCAGAGAAATTCTCGAACAAATAGGCGGTAAAGTAGATGCCTTTGTTGCCGGCATAGGTACAGGAGGAACTATAACGGGGGTGGGCCAGGTCCTGAAAAAAGAAATACCCGGGGTGCAAATTATTGGTGTTGAACCCGCCGAATCCCCAGTCCTGTCGGGAGGACAAGCCGGACCCCACAGGATTCAAGGTATTGGCGCCGGGTTCGTTCCTAAGACCCTTGATGTTAATGTGTTGGACCGGGTAATAACCATTAAGGACGTTGATGCCTATTTAACTTCGGTTACCCTGGCGAGAGAAGAAGGGCTGCTGGTGGGTTATTCTTCCGGAGCGGCTGCTGCCGCTGCCATACAAGTTGCCCGTGAGCTGGGGCCGGGGAAAAAGGTAGTGACTATTTTCCCCGATACGGGGGAACGTTACCTGAGCATGGCATCTTACTTCCGAATGGATCTGCAGAGACGGGGGATTGAACTTTAATAAATTAAATAAACTTAAATAAATTAAGAGGTGATTTAGTTGAACTTTTCAGAAGAGTGGGTGCATAGGTACAGCAGACATATAATTCTCCCCGAAGTGGGCGGGGAAGGCCAGATGAAGATAAATAATGCTAAAGTGCTGGTTATCGGAACAGGGGGGCTGGGGTCGCCGGTAGCCTTTTACCTGGCCGCGGCCGGGGTGGGCAACCTGGGTATCATTGATGACGACGTAGTAGATTTGAGTAACTTGCAACGGCAGATTTTACACAGTACTAAAGATATTGGACGGCCAAAAGTGGATTCAGCCAGGGAAAAACTGGTGGCCCTCAATCCTGATTGCAATGTGGTCACCTATCATGAAAGGTTGATGGCCCATAACATTATGGACATAATCAGGGATTATGACATAATAGTTGACGGAACCGACAATTTTGCCACTCGCTTTGTTACCAATGACGCCTGTGTTATGGCGGGAAAGCCTTTCGTCCACGGTGGAATTCTCAGGTTTGCCGGCCAGGCCCTGACCGTTGTTCCGGGTGCAGGTCCGTGTTTCAGGTGCATTTTTCGTGAACCACCTCCGCCGGGCTCTGTACCCACATGTTCAGAAGCAGGTGTCTTAGGGGTGCTTGCCGGTACTATAGGGTTAATACAGGCAACGGAAGTACTCAAATACATCCTGGGTATAGGTGAACTGCTGATCGGCAGGCTGCTGACCTATGATGCGCTGGAAATGTCCTTCAGGGAAGTGCAGGTAAAGAAAAATCCTGCGTGTCCGGTTTGCGGCGAAAATCCGACTATCAGGGAACTTATAGACTATGAACTGCCGGAATGCGCAATTCCGACAGACAAATAATGGATGTCGTTCCAATATTTATTAACTAAGTTTAAAAGTATTTTTGCGATGCAGTTTAGGGGGCTTGGGTTTGGGGCCTCTTTTACTTTTATGAAATATTTTTCTATATCTCTTGACAAAATAAAAATAAGCAGATATTATTTAATTAAAACTACCCCCCCTGGGGGGAGGGGTCCTATGATGGCGAAGGTTGGAAGCTTTTAAATATCTAGGGAATTTTGCTTTGAGGTAAAATTGTTGCTAACCTCAGAGCATGATTTCCGGATAGCAACAAAAGTTTCCTTGAGGTTTCGATAGAAACCATTGTTCAAATTTTAAAATTTATCATTTTGAGGAGGGGTAAAAATGACTCATAAGGATCAGGTTGTTCTTCCGGTTAGAGGTATGACCTGTGCATCGTGTGTGGCCCATGTGGAGAAGGCTTTAAAAGGCCTGGCAGGGGTAGAGGAAGCCAAGGTCAACCTGATGACAGGCAAAGCAACTGTTGACTATGACTCCGATAAAGTTGGGGTTAGCGACATGGTTAAAGCTATCAGGGATATAGGTTATGAAGTGGATACGGAGGAACTAACTTTAAAGGTTACCGGAATGTCCTGTGCCGCCTGTGTAAATAAAGTGGAAAAAGCAATTAAGGCTCTTCCCGGTGTTACCGGCGTTGTGGTAAACCTTGCTAATGAAACAGCTAAAGTCAGTTTTTACCCGGGGACTATTGATAAGGCCCAAATCCGACAAGTTATTGAAAGCCTTGGTTATGGGGTTGAGGAGAGGGCAGACGCTCAGTCTGAGTTGGACCGGGAGCGGCGGGCCAGGGAGGAGGAAATTCGCAGACAGCGCCGTAATATGTGGCTCACCTGGCCTTTGGGCCTCATTGCCATGCTTGGCACTATGAGGGAGATGGTGGGGCCTTTGGGGCGGTTCATCCCCGAATGGATGGCCCATAATTATTTTCTCTGGGCCATAACTACCCCCGTTGTGGTCTTTGGTGGTTGGCAGTTTTTTGTCAAGAGCTGGCAGGGGCTGAAGAGAGGCGTTACTGACATGAACCTGTTGTATGCCACAGGTATCGGCGCTTCTTACCTGATTGCAGTCATAAATACAGTTTGGCCCAATGCCGGGTTCGGCGGCCCCAAGGCAACCTTTTATGAGTCCGCAGCATTGCTGACAGCCTTTATCGTTCTTGGGCGTTATCTCGAAGCATTAACGAAGGGACGTACTTCAGAGGCTATCCGTAAACTGATGAGCCTTCAGGCCAGGACGGCAAGAGTTATCAGGAACGGTAAGGAAATAGAAATCCCGGTTGAACAGGTGGAGATAGGTGACATTATTTCAGTAAGGCCCGGCGAGAGTATCCCTGTTGACGGTAATGTTATTGAAGGCTACTCGGCCGTAGATGAATCCATGATTACCGGCGAAAGTATTCCCGTGGAGAAAAAAGAGGGAGACGAAGTTATCGGCGGGACTATCAACAAAACCGGTACTTTTAAATTTAAAGCAACTAAGGTAGGCAAAGATACGGCGCTGTCCCAGATAATAAAACTGGTGGAGGATGCTCAGGGTTCCAAGGCGCCTATTCAAAAAATCGCCGACGTGGTGGCGGGGCACTTTATCCTGGGTGTACACTTGTTGGCGTTAATCGTGTTCGGATTCTGGTTCTTTATAGGATATAACCAGTGGTTTACTCCCGACAGTGTTTTCCTTCTGTCCGCAACTAAACTTGGCAGTATAGGCGTATTCGGATTTTCTATGCTCCTGAGCTTAACAGTTCTTGTTATTTCGTGCCCATGTGCTGTCGGCCTGGCCACCCCGAGCGCTATTATGGCCGGTTCCGGTAAGGGAGCTGAAAACGGTATTCTTTTTAAAGGTGCAGAGGCGATTGAAACTACCGCCAGGCTGAATGCTGTTGTGTTTGATAAGACAGGGACCCTGACAAAGGGGGAACCTTCAGTGACAGATGTAATTGCTCTGGGAGGTTTTTCACAGGATGATATCCTGAAGTTTGCCGCTTCCGCTGAAAAGAACTCAGAGCATCCGCTGGGTGAAGCGATTGTAAGAGGTGCCGAAGAAAAAAGCTTGGGAATTCAGGAAGCCAAGTCCTTTAACGCTATTCCGGGCCATGGCATTGAAGCCGATATTGCCGGAAACCTTGTACTGTTGGGCAACAGGAGGTTGATGCAGCAGCGCAATATTGATATTTCCAGTTACACAGGCCAAGTAGAAAAACTGGAAAGGGAAGGTAAGACTGTAATGTTCATGGGGATTAACGGACAACCGGCCGGGTTAATTGCCGTTGCTGACACACTGAAAGAGAGTTCTGTAGAAGCTGTGCGGCGGCTTAAAGAAATGGGCATAAAGGTTGGCATGATCACCGGTGATAACAGGCGGACCGCGGAAGCTATTGCTAAACAGGCAGGCATAGACTATGTTCTGGCTGAAGTTCTGCCTGAAGATAAGGCTAATGAGGTAATAAAACTACAAAAGCAAAATAATAAAGTAGCCATGGTGGGTGACGGAATAAATGATGCTCCGGCGCTGGCCCAGGCTGATGTTGGCATAGCTATTGGCAGCGGTACTGATGTGGCCAAGGAAACAGGTGATATCATCCTCATTAAAGGTGACCTGCGGGACGTAGTTGCTGCCATTGAGATCGGCAGGGCTACCATGCGTAAAGTAAGGCAGAACCTGTTCTGGGCTTTCGGATATAACTCTCTTGGTATTCCCATTGCGGCAGGCCTGATTTATCCATTGACGGGATGGATTGTCAGCCCGCAGTTGGCTGCCTTATTCATGGCGTTAAGTTCATTCTCCGTTACCATGAATACCTTGATGCTGAAAGGTTTTGTGCCATCCATTAAAAAGCCCCGGATGGCTTAAGGAGGGAAGACTATGGGGAACACTAACGAGAAAAAGATTGCTACCATAAGCGCTGTCTGGTATACAGGAATTTCCCTGGGCCTGGCCCTGGCCTTTTATCTGGCCACGGGGGGAGGAAAATATGACGCTGTAGCCCGATACGGCGGGGCTGTATGGGTATTTATCCTGTCCATGATTATCTTGATGCCTGCAATTATTCCATGGATTAAGAAAAAGTACAATAAGTAGAGAAAGTATGGGGGAGACGGAACATGAACGAATTTTTCAGTAACTACGGGCCTTGGCTGTTATTCATAGCGGTTATGTTTTTTATGATGCGGCGCGGTGGATGCTGCGGCGGCCACGGTCATGGTCACAGCGGGCATAAAGGGAGAGGAGGTGATAACATGTCCCATTGTTGCGGAGGCGGAAATGTAAAAACTGTAACCCTTAATGTAGAAGGAATGACTTGCGGTCACTGCAAGGCATCAGTTGAAAAAGCTCTTTCGGCCATAGAAGGAGTTAACAGCGTAGATGTTGACCTGAATGGAAAAAAAGTTACTGTTTCTTTCCAAGCAGACAAGGTTAACGAGGCAGATCTGAAGAAAGCCATTACGGATCAGGGCTACCAGGTACTGTGAAGATAACAAAGGCCATGGACGCCAGGCATTCTGTTTATACAAGGTTTGGCTTTCATGGCCTCTTTTAAACATTTTTCAAAGTGGGGGTTGAAATTAATCGGAGTTTATTGTACAATCAAATTACTACAAAAAGTAGTACTACGTTGAGTGGCGTTTTCGCTCATAAGGGACAGAGGGGAGAATTGGTGTGAGAAAGAATCGATTTAACTGGCACAACCTGCTTATGCTTGCCTGTATTATTCCTATGATTGCTGTATTTTTCTATTTTACCGGCGGAACTCTGCCTGAAAAGGTAAACGGTGAATCCTTTTTATTTCTGGCCATGGCCCTGTTATGCCCGCTGATGCATTTCTTAATGATGCGTGGAATGAATCATGGTCAGTCATGCGACCACGAACAAGGGGAAAAGAAGGGTTTGAATAAGGCCGGATAAGAAATAATACTACCCCCTCCTATTGGAACCCACTTTAATCCAGTGGGCCTTAAAATAGATTGGGTCCTGGGTATGACTTTAAACTGCCCTTTTATTTTTTTAAGTTTAATCCGTTGAAAAACTATTTTAGAGGATGATGCCCAAGTGACGGACAGGTCAAAAATTGTTTATAAATCGACTGCCATTGGTATAGTTGCTGCCCTTTTGCTGGTATCGTTTTATTTTTCACTGGTTGGCTTTATTCAGTCCTGGGACCATGCAGTTGACCTTTTCACAGGAGATTTCTGGTTTGTTATGGCAATTGCCGGCGGTTTCGGGACGCAGGTAGGCCTTTATAGTTATGTTAAAAGGGTGCAAAAACTTATAAAAAGTAGAAAACTGGCGGCTATCACTGCCTCCGGTACGGGAACTTCAACAGTTTCTATGCTGGCCTGCTGTTTGCACCATTTGGGGGACGTGTTACCTCTCATAGGACTTTCAGGCGTGACCTTATTTTTTGAACGGTACCGGTACCCTGTTATGGGAGTCGGAATTGTTATTAACCTGATAGGGATTGGGCTGATGTTGCGGTTGATTGTTAAAAACCGTCTATGGCCCGGTATCCTTGTTGAGAAATAATGACTATTCGGAAGGGGTATGGTTATGACAAAGAAGTTAATAGTGGTTTTGGTGCTCATCATTATTGCCGGCATGGCAATGATAGGATATGGTTTGTCACAAAGAAAAGAAGCTTCTGCTTCAAGTGCCGGTGGGACCGGTGCTGCGGGTACAAGTCTTGAACAGAAGTATGTTCGCTACGATGAAGGACAGGGTGGGGTACAGGTTACAGCGGTATTATTAACACCGGAGTACATCCGGTTAACAGGAATGAAACTACCGGGTAATTATGATTTGCAAAAAAGTATTTTATTTGAAATAGCCATGACTACTCATATGGGAGATTTGAGGGAGTATCCCATTGCTGAAAAAGCTGAGTTGTTGGTGAATGGGAAAGTAATAAAACCGGCCGGTTGGAAATTAACGGCAGATGAAGGTCATCACCCGGTAGGGCTGCTCATCTTTTCACCGAAAAACGCACAAGGAACTCCGGTTTTGAAGTCGAACACAGTTATTGAATTAAACCTCAAAGAGCTGCAGGGCGTTTCGGAAAGAAAGTTCACTTGGTCTTTACCGCTGTAAACCTGGGTAAACCGACCGGTCGAGCCACTGTTCTTTTGCATTAATTGTTGTGCCGATGGGTAAATATATTTTAAGTTCTGTTTGCGGAGGTGTTTTCACGTGGCGGCAACTACCGAAATCATCAGGCGAAGGTACGATCGAACCTCCATCTTTTATGACTGTATGGACTGGCTGATTAACGATGAAATAAGGAAAAAGGTTATTGAATTGGCCTACGGTAAGGTACTGGAAGTAGGTGTGGGCACGGGCAAAAACCTGAAATTTTATTCTCCCGCCTGCGAGGTGACAGGCATCGACTTCAGCCCGGGCATGTTAAAAAAAGCTAGGCAGCGGGCCAAAGGTTTGGCTAATGTTACTCTTTATGAAATGGATGTGCAGAACCTGGATTTCCCCGACAATACCTTTGATACGGTAATTGGTACCTGTGTTTTCTGTACTGTGCCGGATCCCATCAAAGGGTTCCGGGAGCTAAACAGGGTATGTAAACCTGACGGGCAAATGGTGTTCCTGGAACATGTCAGGAGCGCAAACCAGGTTTTGGGTATATTAATGGATATCCTTAACCCTTTGGTGGTCAGAGTGATAGGATCAAATATCAACAGGGAAACCGTGGAAAACATGAAAAAGGCTGGATTACATGTGGAGACAGTAGAAACGGTGGGCATGGAAATATTAAAATTAATAGTGGCTAAGCCCAATAAATAATCGGCGCTCAATGGGCTATGCAGCAGAAGCCCCGTTGTAAATACAGTTTTCGGGGAACCAAATTGGAAAATCCATCAGTTGGAAGAGACAGGTATCTGGACCTGTCTCTTATTATTTTCCTTTCTTAGCAGGACAGAACGGAATTGTGTAGATTTTGTGAAGTTCCGGTTAAATCGTTGAACCATTATAGGGAACTTTTTATACTTATTACGAACCATAGTACGGGGGGATCAGAGTGGAAAAGAAGCATACAGTCCTGGTAGTTGACGATGAAACAAAAATCCTCGAAGTAGTCAAGTCCTTCCTCGAGGCCGACGGCTACAGGGCTTATGTGGCCCAAAACGGTGACAGGGCCCTGAAGTTGTTTGAAAACGTTAAGCCGGATCTGGTAATTTTAGATATAATGCTTCCGGACATTGATGGGAAAGAACTTTGTAAGATGATAAGGAAAAAATCCAAAGTTCCTATTATTATGCTTACGGCACGGGTAGGTGAAGAGGATACGGTTCAATGCCTGGACCTGGGGGCCGATGACTACGTGACGAAACCTTTCAGCCCCAGGGCTCTGATGGGACGGGTAAGGGCTGTTCTAAGGCGATATGCCGATAGTGCCCAGGTTGTAGCCGATATCATCAGCTTCAGACAGGGGGAACTGGAAATAAATTGTGTCAGCCGCGAAGTGCTTGTCAGAGGCGCTCCTGTAAATCTGACAGCTGTGGAATTCAGGTTATTGCAGACCCTGGCAAAAAACATGAAAAAAGTCTTTACCAGGGAGGAACTTATTCAGGCTGTTTATGGTTGGAACTACGAAGGGAATGACAGGTCAATAGATACTCATATAAAAAATCTTAGGCACAAAATTGAGGCTGACCCCAAAAACCCGTTATATATTTTGACTGTCCACGGAATAGGGTATAAATTTGGAGGCGACTGAAGTTGAAAAAACTAACCTGGCAGCTTGCAGTTTCATATAACTTCAACATCATACTTCTATCGCTTCTCTATTTTCTGGGCACCTATTTTTTTATAGGCAGGAACCTGGAATACATGACAAAGACCCAAAACCAAATTAACAGTCAAATACTGGCTTTAGTGGAAAAATCGCCTGTAGAGGCTTTCAGGGTAGCCCAATTAAACAACGTGGGCCTGGCTCTCATCGATGCAGAAGGAAATACAAAGGAACGGAAGCTTAATGAAAACATCTTGATTCTTCGGCTTGAATTCGGCGGGCGCCTGGAAAAACAGGAAATTTTGTTGCCAGAGGGTAAAGGAAAGGCGGTACTTACCTATTTCGTCCCTTATTTCGCGGGGCGTAATACGCCGAAGTTTTTCTCGGCTTTTTTACGCCTTACCCTTATGTTTATTATTTTTGCTGTAGGTTTTTCTTCCGCTACAGGTGTAGCTACCGCCGGTTTGTTAAAGGCTGACCTGGATAAAGCCAGAGATTACGCATCAAGCCTGGTGAAGGGTTCGTCATATAGCTTTGAAAGTAAGCCCAGGTATTATGAGGTGCAATCTCTTTTTAATGAATTAAACGCATTAAGGGATATTACTTTCAAGAGAGAAGAACTGAAGAAAAGAATGACCTCCGATTTGGCCCATGAGTTGAGAACCCCGCTCACAACTTTGCAGGCCCACCTGGAGGCCCTCATTGAAGGCGTATGGGAGCCGACTGCTGAACGATTTGTTTCCTGTCACGAAGAAATACTGAGGTTGATAAGGTTGGTTGGGGACCTGGAAAAACTATCCAAGATCGAAGATGAGAATATAGTCCTTGAAAAAACCAATTTCGGCCTGAAAGAACTGATAAACAGCATAACATTAAATTTTCAGGGTCAGTTGAAAACTAAAGGCATAGCATTGACAATCTCAGGTGAAGAGCAGGATATTTATGCTGATAAAGATAAAATAAGCCAGGTTATTATAAACCTGCTTTCTAACAGTATAAAATATACTAATCGGGGTGGTAAAGTTTTAATTGACCTGAAAGGTGACAGGGAGCATGTTTATATGGTCATTAATGATAGCGGAATTGGTATACCGACAAAAGATATAAACCACGTTTTTAACAGGTTTTACAGGAGTGATGCTTCCAGAGCTAGGTCAACGGGAGGATACGGAATTGGATTAACTATAGCCAAATCCATTGTCGAGGCGCACCGCGGCTCGATTGATGTGGTGAGCCAGGAAGGATTGGGTACCGAAATAACCGTGATTTTGCCAAGGGGCTGATAGATTTGATGCCCGGTAATAAATAAAAAATCTTCACAGAATCTACACAAAAGAATTGTAAACTGGGAGGGGAGAATAAAAGTGGCTCAAAATCAAAACTTTGACAGCAAGGTTAGGTTTATCGGCATTTTATGTTTATCAGTAATTATTTTTGCTCTGTTATATAACGCTCTGTTAGGAGGACCTGCCGGCTTTGGTTATGAGATGCAGGAAGGGATAAATAATGGAATGAATTATGGGGTAAAGACCACGGGATTTATTTCTGATATCTTTTTTCTGGCAGGAAAGATTTTCTGGTTGGTATTTTTGATAAGCTTGATAGCGACTGTTATAGTTATGGGGAGACAATATCTTCCCGGAATGAATATTAACCGGGAAGACCTGATTAGAAACCTTGCCCCACAGGTGAAATGCCGGTGTGGTGCATTTGTAAAAAAACAGTTTAAATACTGCCCAAGTTGTGGTACGGAATTGAAGGCGCCTATGGTAAGCAACAAATAACTGCAGCATGATTGGCAATGTAATTTTGCCTGCGGAAGGGAAGCAGTTGTTATTTAGCTTGAAATTCCAATTCGGGAATAAGGGGTGAAGAAAATGACACGTGGAGATAACCGGGATAATTTGGTGAAAATGTTATTAATCATTTTCCTGACGGCAGTAATTTCAATTATTCTTTATAGTCTTTTTCTTAGGCAGAGGCTTTTCTTCGGTTTAGGAATATATTACGGGCAGAGCCTTGATATCAATAGTTTGGTAACCGGATCCCTCGTATTTGTTGTCAAGTTGCTGTGGCTCACTTTTATTATTAGTCTGGTGGTGGGTATTGTGATGGTGACTAAAAAGTATCTTGTTGACGGTAAAAAAATAGGCTTGGCATTTACAGGGCCGAGTGATGAACAAGGATACACCTGCCCCTGCTGTGGTACGCGCCTGACCGCTGAATTCAAGTTTTGCCCTAATTGTAAAGCGAGCCTTAAAGATGTTTGTGCACGATGTGGGAAAGACCTTCAGGTTGGCTGGAAAAGCTGTCCTTGGTGCGGGACCGGGAGAAGTAACAATTAATATTCAGCAAAAAAACTAAGGAGGAATCATTTGGTTCCTCCTTAGTTTTTTGCAGAACGTATCAACTGCCATGATTGTAGTTTATAAATGTGTAGATTTTGTGAAGTTCGGGCCCATTTATTGAAATGGCCATTTAAGATTTCTACAATTGAAGCTGTAATATTTAAACATGCCGGCTTGGGCCTTAAAAAGGTTTAGCGGCCAAATTTTTACTATTCAGGGAAATGAGGTGAGCAATAATGAGCAAATCTACAATGATAGCCCTGATTGTTATTGTCGGTTTAGCCATTGTCGGAGTATTGGGCTACTTTATTCATCACCTGATTTTATAGGTTACTGCTTCCAGAAAGGCTGCCCAAAAAAGACGGGCGGCTTTTTCGCAATTATCCATAAAATCTACATAAGTCAGGGCTATAATCAAATCAGATAAATGAAGGAGGTGAAATAAGCGGTGAATAAGTGGTTAAGGTTGGCTTTAAACTCTTTTATAGGAATTATCGCCTTAAATCTTGTTTACGCCCTACTTTTCGGCGGAGGGTCCCTGACCTTGGCCGGTTTATTGGTCCTGGCGGTAAAAGTCTTATATTTGACCATGATTGTAGGGCTGGTATTGGGCATTTTCGCTTGGGTAAAGGATTTGAAATTTTTTTAATGATTAAAGGAAAGGGGGGAAGGCAATGAACAAGTGGTTTAAGTTGGCAGTGGTAGCTTTTGCTGGAATAGTTATTAGCCTTGGAGGGTTGTATTTTGTCCAGGCTTTTGACGGGCAGAACACCCATTCCGGAACAAATCATACAACCTATTTACAAGGCCAGATACAGGGTGGCGCCAACCAACCCACCGGTAATTTTACTGGACAGTTTCAGCATGATGGCTACCAGGGGTTTATTCCCAATCAATTTCCTGGTCCGTTTTGGGGTATCGGGCACGCAAATAATGCCCATTACCCACTGGAAATGCAGAACCGGATCAATATGATTAATCAGCAGATGAATCAGATGCGGTACCAGATGAATTTTCTTATGAATCAAATGTCCCAAAGAGAGAATATGAACATGTCCGGTCCAAGTAACATGAATGACATGAATGAAATGAATAGGATGCCCATGATGTAACCTGACTGAAATACGACATAGCGTAGTAATTTTTGCAAACTCCATAAAATCTTCACAAGATACTATTATAATTAATTTCGAACCAAGTGAAAATTTAAATTAAGGAGGAATTGGTCATGATGATGATGAGTGAGATGGGACGGTCCGCTGAAATGGCGATGGACAACATGCCTATGAATGACATGGTAACCATGGGCTCGGGGTCCATGAACATCAGTTGGGGGGCAAACAACATGAGTAACATGCCGGGAATGGCAACTCCTGCTCCTGTTGACGGCATGGTCAACCACGCCGGAATGCCTGGAATGATAGACCCCAATGCTGCAGCGCAAATGCACGACGCAGCCACACATTCCAGTGGATTGCTGGGTCTAGGCAATCTGGATTTGAATTCCTTGTTAAGTACTTTGCTAACTCTGGCTGTGGACGTATTTGTGATATTACTGCTGGTAGGCTTGGTAGTTGGCGCTGCAGTGCTGATCAAAAAATATGTGCTGAACGGTGCTTTATTTGCCGGGGGATCCAATACAGCCTGCACTAAATGCGGTACCGTCCTGAAAAACGAATGGACCTGCTGCCCCAAGTGTGGCCAATCTAAAGTTGTTCCACAGCCTTCAACCGAACCGCAAACAGCATAAATAATGTAATAGCTGCACAAATAATGCAAAATGGCTGCCGGGTCATATGTCCCGACAGCCATTTATTTGTTCTTGAAAAACTTCATAATATCTTCATAAATAATTTGTACAATAAAAGCGAACCGGAAAACAAAGAGGTGATGTGCAGGTCAAATTAGAGCCGATTGGTGGGATTCCTCCACAATAACAAACAACAAAGGAGTGAAAAAATATGTCACAAAATAACAGTCAGGAAACATTAAAAAACATAGGCGTTTTGAGTTTGGTATTGCTGGGAGTACTGTTAATCTTTAATTTACTGACTGGCAGCGGTTCTGGAATGGGCTACGGCATGTATGGCCGGGGCACAGGCCTTGAGCTGAACGGTTTATTGGCATCCCTGTTTACACTGGCAGTAAAGCTGCTATGGCTTGTCTTTGTTATCAGCTTAATCGCCGGTATAGTTATGTTTGCAAAAAAATATTTTGTGGAAGAGAAGAACATTAACCTGCAGTTTTTAGGAAACCTGGTACCATCGGCTGCCGGAACAGCAGCCTGCCCGGAATGTGGGTCCAAAGTGGCTCCTGAGTATAAGTTTTGCCCAAATTGCAGGGCTGTCCTGAGCAGCACTTGCAACCAGTGTGGCAATAGCCTTCAGCCAGGTTGGAAATGCTGCCCTGCGTGCGGCACAGAAATAAACAATAAGAGGAAGGGTGAAAAAAATGAATCAGTGGTTTAAGATAGCCTTATATGCATTTTTGGGGATTCTCATCGGTACCTTTCTTTTAGGCATAATTACCCCGTCTAACCACATGTATATGGGTGGCACAGGCACATGGAACACGTTGGGGCCGGCGGAAGAAGGTCATTACTGGATGGATTACAAAATGGGCCCTGGATACATGGAAATTAATGTGCCCGGTATGGGAATGGGTATGCGCAGTGGAATGGGTATGTACGGGATGAGATAAAAACAGGGCTTAATTCATCAGGCCCAGCGGATTAAAATAGTTGTAGCATACGGGGGAGGTTCTGAATACATTTAACCTCCCCTGATTTACTGAAATTTCTTTGCAACGGCCTGACAGGGTTTAATTCATTAGGCCTTATTTTATTGGAGGGCGTTAGGTTCGGGGCAGGGTAATGATGAAAGTAGCCCCTTTGCCTTCTTTGCTTTCCGCCCGTATTTTCCCATTGTGCTGTTCTACAATTCTTTTAACTATGGCCAGACCAAGGCCCGTGCCGCCTTCGGCCCGGCTGCGGGCCTTATCTACTCGGTAAAAACGCTCAAAAAGATATGGCAGGTGTTCGGCGGGAATTCCCTGCCCTGTATTGGAGAAAGTTATTCTAACCCGGTCATTTCCCTCGGCGGCGCCGGCGATAGATATTAGCCCGCCTTCCGGAGTATGCCTGATGGCGTTATCTATCAGGTTGTAAATTACTTCTCCAAACCTATCGGCATCTACCAGTACAGGTCCGATTTCATCCAGGCAGTCATCAATTATAATTGTTATTTTTTTATCTTTAGCTTTTATTTCAAAAGGAGCAATGGTTTCCGCCACAAGATTATACAGGGAAACAGGGGTTTTTTTGAGAGGAAGCCCTCCCTCGACGGCCAACAGGTCGTTAACCAGCTTTTGGAGGCGGAGACTTTCCTTGTTTATTACCTTCAAGTACTCTTCTCTTGTTTTTTCGTCGTCGACCACCTTTTCGATAATGGCTTCGGAATAGCCCTGAATTAAAAAAAGGGGGGTGCGAAGTTCGTGAGAAACGTCTGCTACAAATTCCTTCCATTTTTTAAGGAGCGAGTTGAGTTCAGCATTGGAACGTGACAAATAATCAAGGGTTTTTTTCAACTGCACGCTTAATGTGTTAATGGTTTGGGCGAGTTCACCGAGTTCATCTTTCCGGCGGTTTTCTACCAGGGTGGAGAAATCGCCCTTTGCCATGTTCATGGCAACTTTTTTTATGTTAATAATAGGGCGCGCTATCAAGAAAGAAAAATGCCAGGCCAGTATTCCACTGAGAATAAAGAACAAAATTAGTACTTCCAGCCCTGTCCGCCTTGTTGCCTTAATTATTTCCAGTAGATCATCAGTGGGAGCATGTACCATAATAAGGTACTTCTCACCATTTTTTTCAAAAGGCATGAAGGTAGCCGTCATTTTCGTATTAAATTCCGGGCTGTAGCCGGTGTAATATGTTTCCTTGCCTTCGATTCCGGCTTTAAAATGCTTCCAACTGGATTTCATTCCAATGGGGGAATGCCTAACATCGGAACTATATTGAACAATGCCCCGCTTATCAAATACAGTTATTTTGTAGCGCGACACTTTCCCCCAAAATTCTGCTTCGTCCTGTATCTTTTCCGGCGGCAAGTCGCTTAGCATGACCTGTTTCCACTGCAAAGCGCGCTCGTTCATAAGCTGTACCTGGTTAGAAAAATAAATATCTTCGATACGGTTATATAAAAATAACGAAAATACCAGCAAAATGCCCAGGGTAAGGGCAAATATAGTAATCCACAGCTTAAAAACTATACTTCTAAACATCATTGACATCCCCAAGTTTGTAGCCGACGCCCCATACAGTTTTGACTGCATCTTTGCTTAACCCGGCTTTATGCAGTTTTTCCCTGAGCTGTTTAATATGAGCATCTACAGTCCTTGTGTCGTTAAATTGGTCACCCCATACCTCCAGAAGGAGTTCATTTCTGGTAAAAGCCTTATTGGGATGTCTGGCCAGTGTATACAGTATCGAAAACTCTTTCGGGGTCAGCGGTATGGGGCACTCGTTCACCTTAACTTCACGGCTTTGTGGGTCAATGGACATTTGCCCGAGGCTGATGCGGTCATTTGTTTCCGCAGGGGGAGTTTTTGCCTTTATCCTGCGAAACAACGCTTTAATCCTGGCGATAAGCTCTTTAGGACTGAAGGGTTTCACAAGATAATCGTCCGCTCCTAATTCCAGGCCCATTATCTTATCAGGTTCCGCCCCCCTTGCGGTGACCATTATGATCGGAATATTGGACTTTTTTCTGATTCTTTGGCAGACTGCCCATCCGTCTATCTCCGGTATCATAATATCCAGAATTATCAAGTCATATGAATTCCGGTCAACCATGGTCAAGGCCCTCTGGCCGTTATTGGTTTCCTCTACAATAAAGCCTTCCTTTTCCAGGTAAGCCCTTAACAATCTCCGGATATCCGGCTCATCTTCAACGACTAAAACCCTCATAGCATACCTCCACTAAAATATGGCATTCAAAAATTATAGTAAAAAGCGTTTGTGAAGATTTTGTGAAGATTGTGCATGATTATGGAACGTTTATAGCCTTGGTATTAGAATTTACCGTAGAACGTAAAAATAACAAAAAGGAAAGGAGATCTATAGTGGAGGCGCTGAAAAAAGTTTTGACAGTAATGGTAGTAATCTTTGTTTTTATTATAGCGGCAGGAGGGATTTATCTTGTCCGAATGGGCAACATGGACCATGGTAAAGCGACGGCAGTTAATGTGGGCACGGGACAGCAAAAAACGAGCTCCGAACCTGCAAAAGAAAACCATGACAAAGATGCTGCCAATACGGAATCCGCGGACAGCAAAGACAAAAGTAGCTCAGCTATAGAAAAAAATAACCCTAATGAGGCTCAGGGCCCTGTTGTAATACAGGTCCCCGTTCAGGTGCCGAAAACAGACCCCCGGTTCTACGTAGACCTGTTGAAGGAGAGACTCAAGTCCATCGATAAAGCCAATGCGAAGATAGCTGCTAACAGCGGTGGGGAAACAGTGGTCCAGTCAAACGGGACGACTTCTTCAGGCGCCGGTAATATGAATGAATTACACGAGGAATTTTATAGTCTTGGACAGGATATAGCTGGCATGGAATATCTCATCGATAATATGTCCAAAGACCTGGACACCCAGACCCAGCAACTGCCGCCTGTAACGGGTATTCCCTATGGGTACGGGCAAAACTTACCGCCGACTTATAATCAGTATAATCCTTACCTTGCACAAAACCCTTATCAGAGCCCTTATAACCAGAATTATTACAGCTCAGGTAACGGCCAGCAGGGGATTGCCCAGGGACAGACGGCAGACAATCAATCTCAAAGCGGCGTGACAGGCCAGCCTGGTAGCAGTCAGGCGAATTTACATCAAAACCACAGTGTTCCGGGCAACGGCTTTTTGAATGCCAACACCATTAAATTGATTTTCAGCCTGGTACTGATTGTTTCAGTTATTATTGCCATTGTTTCTATGGTAGGGTTTATTGGGAGCTTATTTGCAGAGAATGTTCCGCGGCCAAACCTTTAATTTTACAATAATCAAACCAAGAAACAGTATTTGGTTCAGAATAGGATGAAATCGATGGACAGGTTTAGGTTAGAATTTATCCTACATTGGATATGGGCAGCGGTTTTTGGAATACTGCTTATTACCGGCCTGGCCCTTCTCGGGCCCAGATACGGCTGGGCACTCAATTACAACCTGGCAATGGCAGATTACCTGCACCGTACAGTGGCGATTTTATTTACGGGGCTGTTATTTATAGAAATATTATTGGAACTAAAGCGAATTCTTTTTAATGATTCGAAACGGGAACCCTGGTTGGTCATTGGGAAAAGTGGTTTTGCCCTGATTACCTTTATTTCTGCCTGGCTTCTGATCATTTCAGGCCTGCTGTTATGGCATTGTACCGAAGACGACCACGGGGTAACAGCCCTAGCGTCCGTTGTTCACCAGACAGTGACCTTTGCTATGATAATAGGTATGACTTGGCACTTGTACGACAAATCCCATGTGCTCATTTTCGGGGGTGGTCGGCGATAGCAATACAAGTTAACGGGAATAAAATCATGCGTTTCCTCTACTGGGCCCTAAGTTCGTTCTATGTTTTTGTTGCGGCAACGGTGGCAATAGCCCTTTTAAAGCCAGGTCCTACAGAATTGCAGGTTATGCGCTGGATGGAAGGCATGATGTCAGCAATGCATAATTCGCTTATGGGTGCGTCCATGGATAATTCTGAGGTTTTTAGCTATTTATTCCGACAATCGGGCCAGTTATCGTTATTAATGATATTTGTGGGTATTGAAGCAGGTTTGTTCTTGAAAATATGGAGGAAGAGAAAATGACTGTCAAGGGGAAAACGGGATTTTGGCTTCTTGTAATTGTGTTTTCTGTTGTTACCATGATGGCTGTTGTCAGTGGCGATAGTTATGGTTTGAAAACTGTCAAAGATATGAATGGGTCAATGGGATTTATGATGAAAAATGAGCATGTATGGGGGTTTAGCTTAAGCAATATATTAGACGGGTTATTTAATGCCAACCTGCCGCACCACGCTGAGACAGTCGCAGGTCATCACCCGTTACCCTTTTATATAAGTTCCCTGGATTTGGGAAGTTCAGCGGCCATATTGCTGATGCTACCGCTTATGGTGGGCGCTTCCGCATTGCTGGTCGTACTATGGATATAGGAAAGGTGAAAGAATGAGTGTACTGGGATCTGTGGGTAACTTTTACGTCTTGCTGCTAATTCTTGTTTTGGTTACCGGGACAGCGGTAGTAGCTGTAACCCTGGCCAGAAAATATTGGGATACTGTAGAAAATTACCTTGACAAAAAGGGAGGAAAATCAATGAATAAGTGGATCAAGCTTGCTATTACATCTTTTGTAGGTATCATTATCGCTTCTTTTGCCCTGGGATTTGTGAACAGCCTTTCCGGTGGCCAGGATATCCATTCTGCCCATGGAGGCAGCGCCGCCGTTAATGTGCCGGCATATCAGGCGCCCGGTTTTGTACCTGTAGCAACTCAGGTGCCCGGTTATAATAACGGTTTGGCAACAGGGAGCCTGGAGGCTCAAATCTATAATCTTCAGGTGAACATGATGCAGATGCGGCAGCAGCTTGCCCGAATAACTGAAATGTATATGAACCGGCAGATGAGCACCCAGGGTATGCCTGGCGGCACGGGCGTAGGAACAAATATGGGCGGTGCCGGTTCCATGAGCGGCACCGGCAATATGGGAGGCAATTTCGCAAGCATGGGCGGTATGAATATGATGTAAAAGAGGCCAACAGGCCTCTTTTAGTGTTCGTGAAAATATTCTGGATTTGGTTGATGCCCTTGAAATTTTAAATAAATATTGCTAATATTAACCTAGGAAAACCAATCAACTTCGAAAAACGACCGTTAACGGTTTGAAAACGACCATTCGCGGCGACAAGTAGATTTAAAGTAAGAAGGTGGTTTTATGGTAGCTCTCCAGATTGGTTTGGCTGTTACTTTTGCAGTTGTATTGGTAGTGGCCACGTGGGCCATGATTTATGACTGTTTTGCGGAACAAAATAATTAACAGCCTAAGGTACATTGCAGGTTTGCCGCGTCAGAGCGGTTTTTTTGTTTTTACCGAATATTGCCGAAATTTTGTAATAATTTTTTTATTGACCTTGCCTCCTACATCTGTTAGTATATATTCAAAGTTAATAATCAATTCTCCTTACCAGGGAGACTCTTATCCAGAGAGGTGGAGGGACTGGCCCAATGAAACCCGGCAACAGCCAAAGCTGTAAAAGCTTTGGAAATGTGCCAATTCCTGCAGGATCATTCCTGAGAGATGAGAGGAGGGATAGGTATAATGTTTGATTTTGACCTCTTCTTATCGGAAGAGGTTTTTTGTTTATTAAATATTTTGGCGAAACACAATAAAATAGGGGGTTAAAACTGAGATGCCGATCAAAATACCAAACGATTTACCAGCGAAAGAAATCCTGACCCAGGAAAACATTTTTGTCATGGATGAGGACAGGGCATTTCACCAGGACATCCGTCCATTGAAAATTTTACTGCTTAACCTCATGCCTACGAAAATTGTTACAGAGACCCAAATATTACGGTTATTGGGGAATTCCCCGTTACAGGTTGAAGTGGAGTTTCTGCATCCCCAATCATATACGTCGCAGAATACTCCCCAGGAGCATCTGATTGCTTTTTATAAAACTTTTCCCCAGGTAAAAGACGAGAAATTTGACGGTATGATCATTACCGGGGCTCCTGTGGAACAGATGCCTTTTGAAGAGGTGGCCTATTGGGAAGAGCTGAAAGAAATAATGGACTGGTCGGTACATCATGTTACTTCGACAATTCACTTGTGCTGGGCAGCCCAGGCGGGTCTTTACCACCATTACGGTATTCCCAAATACCCTCTGGAAGAAAAAATGTTTGGCGTTTTTTCGCACGTGGTTACCAAGAAGAACGTCAAGTTATTGCGGGGGTTTGACGATATCTTTTACGTGCCCCATTCGCGCCATACGGAAAACCGCCGGGAGGATGTGGAGAGAATCCCGGAGCTGGAAGTGCTGGCAGAGTCAGACATCGCGGGTATGTACATCATAGCAACCAGAGACGGGCGGCAGATTTTTATAACCGGCCATGCCGAGTATGATCCGCTGACCTTGAAAGCCGAATATGAGCGGGATATCAGCAAAGGGCTCAAAGTTAATATTCCCCGGAACTATTTCCCCAATGACGACCCTTCGCTAGAGCCTGTAGTCAATTGGCGGGGCCATGCCAACCTGCTCTTTTCCAACTGGTCAAATTATTACGTATATCAGGAGACACCATACGATTTAAGTGCTATCAAGTGACACCATCAGGTTAACAATGAACAAATTTGAAGGAGGAATGGAAAATGGAAAAAGCAAGAAAATACAAACCGGAAACCCTGGCCCTGCATGCTGGGCAACAGCCGGATCCCACTACAAATTCCAGGGCCGTTCCCATTTATCAGACCACTTCCTATGTTTTCAACAACAGCGACCATGCGGCCCGCCTTTTTGGCTTGCAGGAACCAGGCAATATTTATACCCGGATCATGAATCCTACTACTGATGTGTTTGAAAAGAGAGTTGCCGCCCTGGAAGGCGGAGTTGGTGCATTGGCGGTTGCTTCAGGACAATCGGCAATTTCCCTGGCCCTTTTAACTCTGGCGCATGCCGGCGATGAGATTGTTGCTTCAGCAAACCTTTACGGTGGGACATATACACTGCTGCATTATACCTTTGCCAACTTGGGAATAAAGGTTATTTTCGTTGATCCAACGGAACCAGAAAACTTTGCCAAGGCTATATCCCCGCGGACCAAGGCCCTTTACGCGGAAACCCTGGGTAATCCAAAGTTGGATACCCTCGATATTGAGGCGGTGGCTGAGATAGCTCATCAACACGGGATACCTCTTGTTATTGACAATACCATGCCTTCTCCTTACCTGGTTAACCCCATTGCCCATGGGGCCGATATCGTGGTTCATTCTGCCACCAAGTTTATCGGGGGTCACGGAACTTCCATTGGCGGGGTTATTGTAGATGGCGGTAAATTCAACTGGGGCAATGGAAAGTTTCCCCAGTTGAGCGAACCAGACCCCAGTTACCATGGCGTGAATTTCTGGGAGGCACTGGGCAATTTAGCGTATATTACGAAGGTTCGGGTGCAGTTGCTCAGAGATATGGGACCCGCCTTGAGTCCATTTAATGCCTTTCTCCTTCTTCAGGGGCTGGAAACTTTACATTTGAGAATGGAGCGCCACAGCCAGAATGCCATGGAGATAGCCACATTCCTTGCAGGTCACCCCAAAGTATCCTGGGTGAATTACCCGGGACTACCTGAACACCCGTCCTACGAAGTGGCGCGGAAGTACCATACGAAAGGATTATACGGCGGCATCGTCGGATTTGGCGTCAAAGGCGGCCTGGAGGCAGGCAAAACTTTTATTGATAATTTGCAGTTACATTCGTTGCTGGCCAATATTGGTGATGCTAAGTCGCTGGTAATACACCCGGCTTCCACGACCCATCAGCAGCTTACGCCGGAAGAACAGATGGCAGCCGGGGTAACGCCGGATTTCATCAGGCTTTCCGTCGGGTTGGAAAATGTTGATGACCTGATTGAGGATTTGGACCAGGCCTTAGCAAAGCTGTAAAGAAGGGTTCTTGAGAAATTGTGCCTGCCTGGAATAGCCCATTATTAACAAAAATAATGGGCTATTTTTCATATTTAGGGAATTATGCTTTGAGGTAGAATTGTTGAATATTCTCAAAGCATGATTTCCGGATATCAACGGGTTTCCATGCGGTTTCGATAGAAACTTTTGTCCTAGCTTTTGCAGGAAATAAGCTTAGGATATAGAATAAATGGAATAAGTTGATAAATCCGATAAAAGTAAGGGAATATTTGTGAAAAGCAAACTTGTCGAAAGGCAAGGACGCAAAGCTACGGGTCTGAAGAATAGCGGGCAGTAATCTGTGTCCAATGCTCTATGACCGCCGGGCTGCCAAATATTTGTAGGTTAAGCATTCTTTGTTGGCAGTTCCGACAAAGATTTTTTTAATATTTTAGAGAGTTATGCTTTGAGGTAAAATTATGGATAACTTCAAAGCATGATTTCCGGATATCAACAAAAGTTTCCATGAGGTTTCGATAAAAACTTTTGTTTCTATTATAAAATATTTGGATTATTGTTTGTGGATGCATGCAAAACATTCAGTTACAAAGGGTTGTTTCCTTCATGGGCTTCTTCCGGGAAGGTGAGAGTATGCTAAAAGTTGTCATTGCCGATGATGGTCCGGATATAAGGAATGTTTTGAAAAAGATTTTAAACAGTATTTCCGGGGTCACGGTAATAGGAGAAGCAGAAAATGGGCGCCAACTGGTGGAAATGGTCAAGGACATGCAACCTGATATTGTATTTGTTGATGTGGATATGCCGGAAATGAACGGGGCGCAGGCGGCCAGGGAAATTTTCAGTGTAAACCCCAACATCTTTATAGTTTTTGCCACGGGTTACGACAGTTATACTCTTGAAGCATTTGAGGTTTATGCCTGTGATTACATAATGAAACCCTTCGAGGTGGAACGTATTCACCAGACAATAGCCCGGGTCAAGGCCTGGAAAGATGAAATAGAACGCCTTAAAATAATCGAACGCATGGCATCCCAGATGGGTAACAAAAACATGAAGTTAAAAATACAGACCCAGGATAGTTGCAATATAATTGACATCCAGGATATTATTTTTATTACCAGGGAAGACCGGAAGACAGCAATCCATACTTCTACAGGAGTTTTTAAGACTAATGAATCTTTGGAAAAACTCCACCGCCGCCTAAAGACGGAAAATTTTTTCCGGTGTCATAAGGGGTACATTATAAATGCCGATAAGGTTACGGAGCTATCGCCCTGGGGACATAAGACTTATCTGGTCAGGTTGAAGGGCACAAAGGAAACGGTTTTGATGACCCTTGATAAGGCGAAAGAGTTTCAAGAAAAATATCTTATTGATTGACGTCCCTCTGTTTTGAGGGACGTTTTTTTTAAACATATTTTTACCTTTTCAAACAATTGGAAGGAACTTTAAATCAAGGTTTGTACAAATTGCCATTTAGATAAATTAAAATTGTGCAATAAGAAAGAGGTTAGATTGTGCAGAACATGTGGTTAAATTCATAAAGAAAAATAACTGCTATTCAGGTTATGTCTTTTTGGACAAAGATAGGGAATTTTAAATCAAAGTTTGTACAAAAGGGACATCTTCAGCAATAAAATATGAATAGCATTACGTTAATTGTAATGTGCCGATACAAAATCTACGAAAAGTTGAGGGGCTATCATGGGCTTTAACATAAAAACCTTTCATAAGCTTATTAAGGTCTTGCTAGTCCTTCTTTTTTTACTTGGTACGGCAGCAGCCATAGCGTCTCGGGCCTGGACGGCCAACATACCTTCGAAAATGTGCGGCGCCTGCCACATGATGAAACCGGAGTATTATACCTGGCTGGCGTCGTCGCATGCGAAAGTAAACTGCATATCCTGTCATATTCCCCCTGGCCCCGGGCCATTTATTAAAGCTAACATTACTGGGGTCAAGCATTTCTTCAAAATGGCAACCAAATCTTATGTGGCGCCGATTATCAAACTCGGCCCAATGTCTGATGCGGCCTGTGAACGCTGTCACAATATGGAAAACCGGATAGTTACAACTTCAGAAGACTTGATCATCCCACATGGAAAACACAAAAAGCAAAAGGTCAATTGCTCTAAATGCCACCAGGGCATAACCCATGGCAACATTGCTAAGCGAAAAATTACCTATGAAGGAGATTACCAGAGGTGGAATGCCACACTGGGCCAATCATTGATGAAAAATAATGCCGAATATGTCCGGCCTGATATGGATTTATGCATGCGCTGCCATCAGTTGCGGAAGGTTACCGTAGCATGTGACGCCTGCCACAAAAACGGTATGAAACCGGCAGACCACTTAAAGGGGAATTTCAGAAATGGCGGTCATGGCAAGATAGCAGCAGGGGACCTGGGGTACTGTGATTCCTGCCATAGTTATATGAGTGAGAAAAAAATCGAAACATTAAAAGAGCCTGAAAAATATCTTCAGTATTTAGGTGGTGATAAAAACCAAAACAACAGCCTAAGCGTGATTACTTATTCCAGGGAAAATACCTGGTGCAAGGCCTGTCACCAGAAAAGGCCACCCAGCCACAATGAAGCTATGTTTATTGAAAAACACGGGCAGATGGCCCAAAAAGACAAACAGAGGTGCTACACATGCCATGACAACCAGGGGCCCCAGGGGCCCAAAGGTCAGGGCGGTCCCAATACGGTAGCTAATATTTCCTGCAATGAATGTCATCCCAGCATACACCGGTCCAAGAAATTTTACCATCCCTTTGAACTACCGCCCAATGGGAAGGTTGATGAATCATGCTACACCTGCCACAGCCAGGAAAGCTGTGGCAGGTGTCACGGGAAGATACAAAAGAGAGCCAATTAATTATATTTTTGATTAGGGAGGGGAAAAAATGTCAGTTACCAACTCAGAACTCAGCTTGCATAAAATCGAGAGGAAGGAAAAACAAGATGGTTTCACCCTACTACAGGCCGTCACCCTGGTTTTACTCACCTTTGTCGTTAGTGTTGTTGGCTGGTATGCGGCCGGCAAGTACTTTTTCTGGTCGGACCTGGATATGCAAAGGGTACAACAGCAGTTGGAATACTTACAGAAGAAGGTGCAGGCCGAGCCTAAAAACCTGGAAAACCGGGTAGCCTTGGGTTATACCTATTATCTAAAGGGTGAAAATGAAAAGGCTGTTAAGGAACTTAACCAGGTTTTGGAGATTGATAAAAATTACTATAACGCTCATTACAATCTTGGGCTGGTTTACCTTGACGAGGGCAAATTGGACGATGCCTTAGATGAGTTTCAAAAGTGTGTGGAAATATCACCCAGGGACCATAAAGGTTACTTGAATAAAGGGATTACGTACAGAAAAATGGGTATGTACAAGGAGGCCCTCGAGTCTTTGGAAAAAGCCAACAAGCTTGCGCCGGGGAGCGCCAATATTATTTATGAAATTGGTATGGTCGCGGAAGCAAAAGGAGATAAAAAGACTGCGGCCGGTATATATAAAGAGGCTCTGAGTTACGACCCCCTGTATAAAGAGGCCGCCGAAGCTTTGAAGCGGGTACAAAAATAGACAGGAATGGAGTTGAATCAGATGGGAAACGCGGCAAATGTAAAACGGACTATTAAAAAGTCTAAGGTGTATAGCCTTATGCTGCTTACTTTTCTGGCGGTGTCTGCCATATACGGCTACCTATTTTACAATCAGGTAGAGGTGGAAGCAATTCCCGCTTTAGTAGATCCTAACGGGCCGCCTAAATTCAGCCGGATGATATACGGGGGGTTTGGCGAAGAAGCCCTGAAGAAGCCCATGGATGTTGCTGTAATCGGCCAGTTTATATATGTGACCGACACCAACAACCACCGGGTTCAGGTTTTTGATACCGGTGGTACGCCCATCTTTAAATTTGGCAAACAGGGGGACGGCCCCGGCGAGTTTCAGTTTCCTTATGGAATAGCCGGGGATAATAAAGGCAACGTCTATGTAGCGGATTTATATAATGGTGGAATTTCGGTGCATGACAGTAAAGGGAAGTTTATAAAGTATTTCGCGGAAAAAAAACCTGCGGAGAAAACTATTGAAACCCCGGGCGGCTTAAGAATAATTGATAATAAAGTTTACGTTACCGATATTACTAAGTCGAAGGTTTATGTTTTTGACATGGAGGGGAAAAAACTGCTGGAAATCGGAAAAATGGGCATCAAAGAAGGGGAATTACGGGCCCCTAATGCCGTAACCGCTGATAAAGAAGGCAACATTTACGTGGTCGATACCGGTAACCAGCGGGTACAGGTATTTGATAAAAAAGGAAAGTTTTTAAGAATTATCAATGGTTCCCCGGACGGTAAGGGGCCCTCACAATTCGTTAATCCCCGCGGCATAGGAATTGATTCCCGTGGCATCGTCTATGTAGTCAGCAACTTGACCCATTTTGTCCATGGCTTTGACAGAGAGGGCAACCAGGTATTCACTTTCGGCGGCAATGGTTCAGCTAATGATCAGTTTAGCTTGCCTAATGGACTGTTCATCACCGAAAATGATGAGGTATTGATAACGGATACTGTCAACCAGCGGATAGCTGTTTACGAATAAGAGGGGGTAACCCTCCCAACCCCAGAATAAAAGAGAAAGGGGGGAAGCAGGCTGCTCATATCTGATTGATGGTTGGGGGTGTTATATAAAAAATCAATCAGGAGGGAAAAAAATGAAGAAAAAGCTGTTTACTGTTTTGCTCACCGGGATGTTTGTTTTCGGTGCAGCAACCAGCGCCTTCGCTGCTTATTCGGGACTTAACGGTACCCCGGATACCATGGGGGCGCCCAGTTACACGGCACCGCTGACAGACGGTGACGAAATTGATCTGGGGCCTGGTAACGCCAACGCTACCGGTAATGGCGTGGAGTTAGAAAATCCCACTAATGCCCAGGACCCTTACAACGTTATTAAGTCCAAAAATATGTTGATGAATGATTTCACCGGTCCGCGTACCCAGAGGACGCACGGTGAGTACCAAAACAACACCAACTCCTGTGCAAGCTGCCACCAGACCCATACTGGCGCATCCAAAGACCTGTTGTTCAAGATGGGTGTATACAATACATGTACAGCTTGCCATGACGGTACTTTAGGTTTCTACAACGTATTTGCCACCAAGAATATCGATGGCAGTCTGCCGACAGCAGGTACTTTCGGCGGAACTATGGATGGCAACGCCTCCGTACACCTGGCTGAAGGATACATTGAGCATGCTCTTGCTCCCGGCGGTAACTTAATGAAGACCGGAACCAATAACGGCGCATGGGGCGACAAGTTCGATTGCGCTTCCTGCCACAGCCCGCACGGTTCCTACAGTGATCGTCTATTACATTACAACCCCAACGGCATGGCCACAGTTTCTATAGCTAACGGTGGACAGAAGGTTTCTGATTCTGTATATGATGCGCTTCCTCAAGCTTCTGCAACTTCACCTGATTTTGTTGTCTACAGGACAACTGCTGATGCAGTTGGTGTCACCCAGGAAACTACAGGCACTCCTATAATCGTTCTGATGAAGAAGGTTCAAAATGCTGATAAGACCTATTCTTATGTAATGGATAAAACTCCATGGTTATACGGCTATCCCTATTATAGCGCTCCTCACTATACTGCATTCTGGGATGCCAATAACAAAGAACTGAATGAGAAGGGTATTGAGGTTGAATACGGCCTGTCCTATGCCAAAGGTGATGTTAACCTGGCTGTCAGGGCTGATATCTCCCGCGTTTACGTTGTTAAACTCGGTGGTCCTGCCAAGCAAAAAGACGGCACCATTATTGATATGCCTATGCAGAAAATTGCGGATTTTGGCGGCGTAGCCATCACCAAGGTCAACCCCGATATTTACGATGAAGCCGGATACGGTGTCGCTATCGGTAAGTACTGCGGCGCCTGCCACGTTGACTACCTGGCTGCATCTGCCGGTAACAGAAAAGACTATGTAAACGGTACCGGTATGTACACTACAGCCTTCCGGCACACCACCAACAACGACCGTTACACCTGTCTGAAGTGCCACTTCGCTCACGGTACTGACGTAACTGTTATGAAGGATGCCAATGACTGGACAGTAGACCGCCTTGTTGCTGCCGGTAAGACTGACCAAGCAACTGCCAAAGCTTACCTCCTCGATAAGAACCCGTCTTCTGCTTTGAAGCGGTACACCAATATGGCAGTTTGCTGGAAGTGCCATACTGACTCCAAGGCTGAACAGCTCAAGAACAATGACTTCTTCTGGAATACTGCAGGCGTGCCCCACGGTGGTTCAACCGGTATTGACACCAGCCTGGAGCACAACTGGTAAAAAAATAGCTAACAAAATAACTTTGTTAGCTCTACAGGGAAATAACCGGATTTGGCTAAGGTATTATGCCCCCCATAATACCTTAGCCCTTACTTATATAATTTCTTTATCTTTTAATTATAATTTCTTTTCCGGTATTTTGTCAACAACACTGCCAAAAGGGGGATGCTTATGAAATACCACCTGCATCTTAAGCCGATCGTGCTTTTGACCATAACAGCCCTTGCCTTTGTTACAATAGCAGTACCGCTTCCCATTCACCAACTTGCTGTTGCGGCAATACCCCCTATGATTAATATTACCAGTCCTGTTGAAGGACAGGCTTTAAATACTACTTCCGTGAGTATTTTAGGTTCGACAGAAACAACCGTTACGGTTGATGTATATATAGATGATGTATGGCAAGGGTCCACTGTTCCGGACAGTAGTGGCAACTGGACTTTCAATGCGGTCAGTGTTGGGGAAGGTACCCACAGCCTTTATGCCACGGCGACGGATTCGGGTGGCAATGTGGGTATCTCCAATAGGGTTAATTTTCAAGTGGATGTGACGGCGCCAGAGTTAACTATTACCAAACCGGTCAACGGTTCCTACGTTAATTTGCCTTTAATCGAAGGCAGGACGGAACCGGAAACTGATGTTACGGTTTTTGTTTACGGTAAACAGGCCACGGTGCGTTCGGATCTGCTTGGTAATTGGTTTTATTTCGACCAGACCCTTCCCGAGGGCCAACATACGGTATATGCCACGGCGGTAGATAAGGCAGGCAACGTGACAACTGCACCAAACTGTTCTTTTATTCTGGATACGACCCGCCCGGTAATTCTGCCCGATTTCAGTCCTCCCGAAGATATGACCCAGGTGCCCTTGGATGTTTTGGCAAGAGTATATTTGGTTGAGAAATACCCAATGGACGCCGAAACCATGCGGACAGCCATAAGCCTTGCTGAGGTGGGAGGAACGACAGGGGAGACAGTGTACGGTACGGTTTACAGCGCTGTTTATACTACGGTATACGGCGATCCCTATTATGAAATTATCTTTCAACCTAATGCACTTCTCAGGCCGTATACAAAGTACCGGGTGTCGGTGAACCCCCTGTTAAAGGATGCTGCCGGAAACCCCGTGTATCCCAGGGTATGGGAATTCCAGACTACCGGCGCTACGGTATATGAGAACCCACATGGCAATTATACTTTAAATGTGAATACATGTGTGAACTGCCACCGACCGCATCGCGCTCAGGATCCTAAGCTAAGCCGGCCTATAGATGCTCAGGCCCCAATAATAGATGACTATTGCAACGCCTGCCATGATGGTACCGCCGCACCGCTTCCCCAAAATTGGCCTGCGGCGAACAACCATAATTTTCGGATGAGCATAGAGGGGACAGCCGGCCCAAGTGCCTGTGCAGGCTGTCATAACCCCCATCTGACCCTGACTGAAGAAAACCCCGATTTATTAATGGATTATTACTATTACGAACATAATGACCCCACTAATCCGTATCTTCCGAACAGTACCGAGGAAGCATTGTGTGAAAACTGTCATCTTTCTACTATCAAAGATGACCCCAGAGTAACGTACGTTATGTACAATTACCGAAAATGGCATACAAGCAAAGGAACTCCCGAGGATTACAGCCTGTGCCTGCGATGTCATGACGGTTCTAACGCTTCTGATATAGCAACCTATTATAAACAACCTTCCCGGCATACCATCAAGGCCGAGGACGGCAGTTACCTGAACGGCCATTTGGCCTGCTCCGACTGCCACAATACGCACGGTTCCTCTAACTTAAAAATGCTGCGGGAAAAACTTGGCCATAACAAGGGTAGACAGTTTTTATCACAAGGGGATACCTGGGATCCTGCCAATGAACGGCGATTCTGTACAAGTTGTCATAACAATGAAACTGAATTATACGGTATTGTTGCCGGTTTTGTATACGATATTCCCGGGCATGCTGCGACCGATACGCAGTATTGCAGTTCCTGCCACGGCGGTTCCCCTGTGGCGGCTGCCCACGGGCCGCAGTAAACTCAATAATTGGCCTTTGACAGGAGAGGAATAGCTTATGCCAGTAAATTACAAATTAGTATCTGCAATTCTGGTCATATTTCTGTTCCTGCCTTTTACCGGTATTTTAAATTTTGATGTTGTTATGACCGGCTTGGGGACGGTCCAAAGAACCAGGGACGATGCACTTCGATCTAGGGAAGGGTACCTTACGACTGCAATGGAGCAACTACCACACGGATTGCAGCAGGGGTTAATTAGTTCTCGTATCAAAAAATTTACGAATCGTCATAAGCCCAAGATTGAAAGCCAAATAACAGAACTTATCTCAAACCAGCGACTATCTGAACAGACTTTTAGCAAAAAACGTTCTGTGTTTTTATGGCCGGTGGCTGGAATAGACCCCGTGATCACTTCTACTTTTTATGAAGACCGGGAAGGTAAAAAGCATCGGGCATTAGACATTGCTGTTCCGATAGGGACGCCGATTATAGCCTCATATAACGGTGTAGTTTTTAAGGGAGATCAGGGAGATGGAGGTTTGGGCAAATATGTATACATCGTTCACAATAACGGGTTAACTACATATTACGGCCACCTAAGTGATTGGGCACCTATTAAAGATGGAACCGCGGTAAACACCGGGACTCTGATAGGGTGGTCAGGAAATACAGGCCGGAGCACCGGTCCCCACCTTCATTTTGCTATTAAAAGTGCTCAATCATTTGTTGACCCCGCCCTCCTTTTGGTTGACTTGCAATCTAATTCAACTATGAAAGGTAAAAGTTGGTAGTAAGTTGCACCTTTGGGCAACTGCTATAGAACGAAATGAAAGGAGGTATTATGCAGTGCAAAATTTGAGGAAAGGGGGAGGAGGTTAAAGTTATGATTCAATTAATTGGCAAAGTAGGAAACAATGGTTCAAAAAAAGTAGTAATATTGGTTCTTGCTGTACTTGTGGCCATAGCCGGCATTTCCATTGCTACGGCTGTGGGGGAGATTTCGCTGTCTATCAGTCCTGACCCGATTAAACTAGGGTCTAATGCCAATATCGTATATACCTTGGGTGAAAATTCTTATGTGACTATCGACGTGTTTAAAGAATCGGGGGAGAAGGTACGGACGGTTTTAAACAATGTGTATAAGTATGCCGGAACCAACTACCAGACCTGGGATGGAAAGGATGCCAACAATGTCCTGGTTCCCGACGGTAATTATAAAATCGTGGTTACAGCAAAGGACGCCGGCGGCGCGACCATTGGCTCGGCAGAAAAGACTGTACTGGCTGCCCGTAGCCCTGGTATTACCGGGGTAACTGACGACCCGGATCCTTTTAATCCAAGCGCTGGTCAACAGTGGGCCCTAAATTATACGTTAACCAGTAATGCCAAAGTTACTATATCTATTCTCAAGAATTATGTGCCGGTCAGGACTATCGCCAGTAACGTGACGCAAGACGCCGGGACTTACAGCGTAACCTGGGACGGTAAACTGGGCGATGGCAGTTTCGCTGCCGATGGGACTTATATGTACCAGATTTATGCTGAAAGTCCTTTGGTCAGCAGTTTCAACAGCGCCTATAGGGCTTATGTGACTGTAGAGAAAGATCCGCCCAAGGTGACTGATTTTTCTCTTAGTTCTGACCTGTTTAAAATTGCGGGTTCCACCATGAGCATAAGGTATACGTTGAGCGAAGATGCTGCCGTTACCATGAAGGTTTACGATAGCGGCGGAAATGTTGTCAAGACTATTTTGGAAAATGCCCCCAAAAAGGCTGGCTACAACAGCAGTTCCTGGGATGGAAAATTTGATAATACTAATTATATACCTGAAGGCTCTTACTCGGTTGTTATTAATGCAGTAGATAATTCCGGCAAATCTTCCGGGGACCGGACAGTAAACTTTAAGGCAGGTTTTCAACCGACTATCAGCAACCTTTCCGTTGCCCCGGTTGTTTTTGACCCCACTGGCCCGACAAATAATCAGGCTACTGTTTCCTATACTTTGTCTAACGATGCATTGGTAACTGCGCAAATACTGAACGGCAGTGTGCCGGTGAGGACAATCGTTGATAAGCAGCAAAGGGGCTCCGGTGTCAATTCCGTTATATGGGATGGTAAAGACGATAACGGAAACGTTGTGGCTGACGGTTCTTACATTTACCAGATAAAGGCGCAGAGCGCAGTGGTGGATACCTTCTGCAGCACGGCCAAAGGAACGGTTACAGTGGAGAAAGGCGCACCCAAAATAACTGACCTTACATTGAGTCCCGAGCCATACAAATTGGGCGCTGCCGGTGTTCTTTCCATAAGGTACAACTTAAGTGAAAATGCTATGGTATCCGTAAATGTCTATCAAGGAGACTTACTGGTCAGGAAAATTATCACCGCTAAATCCCAGAATGCCGGTAGTAACGGAGTTTCCTGGGACGGTAAAAATGAGGCCAACAACTTTGTTGACGAAGGAATTTATACCGTAACTGTCAGCGCTGTTGACAGTACCGGTCTTACCGGTCAAGTCAGTGGTACTGTAACGGCCGGATATTTGCCGGTTATCAGCAATGCAACCCATACGCCGGAGCCATATGACCCGGCGCAGGGCAGTGCCACTTTTAAGTTTGATTTGTCCAGTGACGCTAACATAACTGTTACTATTATGAATGGTTCCCTTCCGGTAAGGACTATTTCCGAAAAAAATGTACCATTTGGCTCCCGGACTATTACCTGGGACGGAAAAGACAATAGCGGTCAACCTGTTAAGGATGGGTTCTATACATACCAGATAGAAGCAGTAAGCCCTATGGTTGAGACATTCAGGAGCATTTATAAGGGAACTGTCACGGTAGAATCCGGGGCGCCGGCCATCAATGACATAATAGTAGCCCCCACTGTGGCCAAGGTAGGTTATCAGGCTACTTTCAGGTATACCCTGAGTGAACCGGCCACCGTTAGTGCCCAAATATTAAAATCGGAAACCCTGCAAGTAGTCCGTGACTTCCCGTCAGAGACAAAAACTGCAGGAGGCTACTACTCCTTAACCTGGGATACCAGGGACAATGGGGGTAATTTAGTTTTAACCGGGGACTATATCATTAAAATAAGCGCTACTGACAGTTTCGGTAAAGCAGGCTCCTCGGAACTGGCTTTCCAGGCAGCAGTGCCACCCCAAATCACCAATGTTAAGGCAACCCCACAAACAATTGATTTGTCTACAGGCCAAACCACGACAACCATTTCTTATAATGTATCTGAGGATTCCTATGTGACATTAAAGGTTTTCGATGCCAATAACCAGGTTTGGAAGACCCTGCGTTCTTATGAAAAGATATCGGCAGGTGCAGATTCCGTTGTTTTGAATGTCTACGAAAACGGTCGGCTGGTAACAGGTACTCTTAAATATACAATAGATGCATCTTCTGTCATAGGGTACTATAAGGCTGCTCAGGCCTCCGGCGCTGTTGAGGTGACCGGAGAACTTATCGGGCCTCCATTGCCGCCGTCTGAGCCTAACAATTGTAAGCAATGCCATGCGGGGTATCCGGTTGTTCATCCCATGAACAACTGTTTTGGCTGCCACGGTGACAATGAACCCCTTCAGGATTGCGCTTTCTGCCACCCGACATGGCAGACTCATAGTGACGGTTCTGTTCTGGAAAAATATGAATGTGAATTCTGCCACAATCCTACCTACAGTTATAAGATTCCTGCACACGGGGATATTAATGTGATTCATACGGCCGATGTGAGCGCCGACTGTGAAAAATGCCATGACCGGAATTTGACTGTTGAACACCCCAAATATGCGGACCCCGTGACGCTGGTACCCTATGATTGTAACACCTGTCACCAGAGTACCAAGGAGACTGTACAACAAGCCATTTACAATCGGCAAACCAATTGTTCCGCCTGCCATGGCCCGACATCAGGCCATGAAGAAATGCACGTTACGACAGCGCTAGATGCCAATTGTACCACCTGCCATATTAACAGCCTGACCCAAGAACACTTAAATAACCCGAAAACACAAACCGATCCTGTAACAGGGCAGGCAAAATCCTGGACCTGTGATACCTGCCACGCCAGTACTCAGCCTGCTGTAGTAGGAGCTCTCAGTACCGGTAATAGACAGTGCGCAGCCTGTCACCGTGAGGCTCATAACATAATGTTTGCAGAGACGGTTCCGGCAGACATCCCCCTTTACCGCAAAACCGTTGGCGACGTTGTCTATACCCAGTGGACCCAACCGCAGGATGCTTCGCTGTGGGCGGGGGAGTCCTGGATGCCCGATGAATTCCTGGTTGGTGGCAAAGTGGTTATTTCCAACCGTCGTCCAGACCATATAGGGGATACCGTTTGGAACTTCTATAAAACTGAACTGGCGGCCCAAGGTTGGACCCTGGCCTCCGAAGCGCCGATGCCGGGAGCAAACTTCTTTAATGTAACCTTTAGAAAGGATAAACATAAGGTAATGATCTGGTTTTATGGCGGAGCCACTCATAATGCTTCTGATCAGGCGCTGCCTGCCGGCTACAGGATAGAGGTAATCTATAAATAGTGGCGGAAAAGGGGAGTGGCTTTGTTGCTGCTCCCCTTTTTACACTATAATCCTTGTCAGGTTTTTATATTGTCATGAGTTTAAGGAAGGGGTAAGAAGATATGTTACAACAACTGCGTTCATATTGGTTTTGCATCTGTTTAGCCATTATTTTCTTGTCCGTATTTTCGGTATGCAATCTCCGGTTGGCAGAAGCAGGTACAGGCAAAATTATTGCAAGGATTGTAGATATCTCTTCTTCCCAAATTAGTGGACAAACTGTTAACTTAGTGAAAATTGACGAAAAAAATTTGCTGGACCGGCTAAACCAGGACCAAGTTGCTTCCAATGTGCTCATTCCCATAAATAATACTTCTTCTACAATTACGGTACAGTTGGCAAGTGAGACTTTAAGGGCTTTAGCCGGTAGAAATATCAAGATAGAAGTGGCGGCATTACACAGCACCTATTTACTTCCAGCTTCGGAAATTCCGGTTGCTGCCCTTGCCAAAGAGTTGGCTGTACCTGAAAATCTGTTTTGTATAAACATTATTATTGGTAAAGTCGATGCCGAGCAGGAAGGTTATATCAGAACATTTACCGAGGAAAACATGCTGCGCCAAGTGGTTAAACCTGTTGAGTTTAAGGTCGAAGCGGTTGCTGGCGAAAGGTCTGTTGAAATTAAAAAGTTCAAGAGTTTTATTACCCGTACCATGACTGTTGAAACGCCAATAGATATTAACAGGACAACGGGCGCAGCGTTAACCGGTCAGGGCAGGCTCATACCGGTCCCGACCCAATTTACAGAAGATTCCAATGGCCGGGTAACAGCAATTATCAAACACCAGGCGAACGGGGTTTACACAGTTATTGACAATGAAAAGAATTTCGAGGATACACTGCTTCATTGGGGGCAGGATGAAATTAGCCTACTGGCGTCAAAAATGGTCATCGCAGGTGTTAATAACAACAGCTTTGCCCCTGACAGCAAAATTACACGGGCCCAATTTACGGCCATGTTAACCAGGGCCTTGGGTTTAGAACCTAAGCTGGCGGCAAAAACATTTCGCGATATCAGGGCGAGCGACTGGTATGCCGGTACAGTTGGAGCTGCGGCAGAAGCAGGCATAATCAAAGGTTATAAAGACGGAACCTTTAAACCGAACGTCTTTGTAACAAGGGAACAGGCAGTTATAATGCTGTCCTCAACCCTGGATATGCTGAATAAAAAAAATACTGTCACTCTGACAGAGACGGCTGGGCTGCTGGCCCCGTTTAAAGACAAAAGTACCGTCAGACCGTGGGTTAAGCAGTTGACAGCCATAGCAATAAAAAGCCACATCATTACCGGTAACAGTGAGGGACTGCTAAGCCTAGAAAAACCCTGTACGAGGGCAGAAGCCGTTGTTATGATCACCAGAATGTTAAGAAAAGCAGAGTTGATCACCTCTGCTTTTCAGGTTGATTCCCCTATTGATAATTTTAAAACGAACAAAAATTATGTCTTTGTTTTCGGAAAGGCTCAGGCCGGAAGTTCTGTCACTGTCAATAATAAACCGGTGTACCTCAAGCCTACAGGCAGTTTCGTCTCTGATGCTGTTTATTTGTCCCCCGGTAACAATACGATTACGGTCACAGCTACTGATCAAAAGGGCAACAGAGCCAGTTTGCAACGTACTGTCATTTATGACAAGTATGCACCTGATTTTGATGTGATAGCGCCCGTTGACAATTTACTCACAAACAAAAGTCCCCTGGCTGTAGCCGGTTATGCTGAACCAGGCTGTATAGTGAAGGTTAATGGAAGAGTTGCCAAAACGGACAACCAGGGCAATTTTAGAAGTCTCATTAACCTGAACCCCGGTAAAAATTTACTGGCGGTTTCAGTTATTGATAATGCCGGCAACGCCCAGACCTGTTCCCGGACCGTAGTTTATGATCATACACCTCCCGAACTGTTTGTAACCAGTCCAACAGAAGAAACGGAGACAGGTAATGATATGGTGATAGTTACCGGGTACGCTGAGCCGGAAAGTACCGTAAATGTTAACTGGTCTGAGGTTCCGCTTGACAGTGAGAGGAACTTTAGTAAAGTTGTGGACCTTGCTGTGTACAGTAATAGGTTGTTTATTACTGCCCGGGACAAGGCGGGAAATATGGCGACGATAATCCGCCGGGTAATTTATAACGACAACCGGGTCACCGGGTTAACACTGCCTGATCGGATTAGAATCGGAGCGGGGATTAGTATATCTTATAAACTGACTGTGGATGGTTGCGTGACCGTGAAGATATATAACGCTAACGGTTACTGTATACGCACCCTTGCCAGGGATGTTTTTAAAACGGCCGGTCTCCAGTTCCTGGTATGGGATGGCAAGGATGAAGACGGCAATCTGGTTGCCGACGGTAAGTATAAGCTTGTGGTGGAAGCCAGAGACAAAGAGGGAAAGCTTATCGGGAAGGCAGAAAAGGTGCAGGTTGCTGCCCGAGTGCCTATCATCACCGAGGTAAGTGATGGGCAGGAATTGTTTAACCCCCTGAACGGGGGTAGGACTAGCCAATTTGAGCTGTCCTGTGATGCCCTTATTACGGTGACCATCCTAAAAAATTATGCTCCGGTAGTCACCCTGATCGCTGATTCCCTTAAGTCTGCCGGTAAAAATACTGTTTACTGGGACGGAAAAGACAGCAGCGGCAATTTGGTGGAAGATGGTACATACGTTTATCAGATTGAGGCCGTCAACCCCATTGAACCTTCTTTTAAAACAACGGTCAGGAGAAACATTGTTGTTGAAAAAGGTCCCCCCGTTATAAAAGACTTTACTGTTGGGCCTGATCCACTGCCTATCGGTGTATGGTTAAACATAATCTATACCCTCAGTGAAGATGCTGATGTAACCTTAAAAATACTTGACAATAAGAACAATGTGATAAAAGTTTTTGACAATGATGCTGCCAGAAGGGCGGGTCCGAACAGCGCCTGGTGGGACGGAAAAGGAAGTAACGGCAAGTATGTCAGCGCAGGAAATTATACTGTTGAAATTACCGCAGTGGATAAATACGGAAAAGTATCGGAAAGTAAAAAGACATTTTCCGTACAAAACGGGGGTGTTAAGAGATGAAGTCGGGCAGGCTGCCTTCCGGATTAGCCACCTTCCTAGTTGCTGTGGCTCTTACGGCAGCATTGGTTAGTATGCTTTATGCCAAAGCGGCTGAGGCCGAGGGTTCAATGGTAATTGGCCCTTTAGACATAGGGCCTGACCCTATAAGACTTGGTTCCGGCGCGTATCTTCAGTATACTTTGTCGCAAGGAGCCTATATCACTATTGATGTCTACGAATCCAGCAACCTGGGTGAAACAGGGCATAAGGTGCAAACTATTCTGGACAATGTCTATCGTTATGCCGGAGCCAACTTCCAGGCCTGGAACGGAAAAAATGTCAATAACGAGTTAGTTGGTGACGGCTATTATAAATTTGTTATTACAGCGAAAGGTAAAGACGGTATAACTCTGGGGTCGCGGGAAAAAATTGTGTTAGCTGCCCGACCTCCCAAAATCGCTGAGGTAACCGGCGTGACGGGCCCCTTCAACCCCCTGGACGGAGAGAGAATGATGATTAATTATACGCTGACAGACAAAGCCAAAATTACAATAAGTATCCTCAAAAACTACCTTCCGGTCAAGACATTAATTTCTGAAGAGGAGAAAGATGCAGGCACATACAGTACCACATGGGATGGTAGGCTGGATGACGGTACTGTTGCCGCCGACGGTACTTATACTTGCCGGATTTATGCTGAGAACCCGACAGTACCGGCCTTTAACACCACATTTAAAATAAATGTCAATGTGGAAAAAGAAATTCCTTTTATAAAGGATTTCACTATCTATCCCAATCCCTTTCACTTAAATAAAAGTAGGCAGTTAACTGCAAGATATATATTAAGTGAAGATGCGCAGGTTTCAGTTGCGGTATATCAAGGAGGTACCCTTGTCCGGACAATAATTAATAAACAACAAAAGAGGGCAGGGTATAATTCGGTGTCGTGGGATGGAAAAGATACTGCCGGAAATTACGTAGCCGAAGGTACTTACATTATGGTGATTAAGGCCACCGACAGTTACGGAAAGACCCGTGAAGGAAGAGGGATATTTGATTTTTACCCGTGCCTAGCGGTGTCTGCGAGCATTCCGGAGCCGGAGGCCGAACAGGTACCCGTGGATACAAAGATTTCTGTTGTTTTTAATGATTTGGTACGTAAAGGCAGTTCTTTTGATAATATTATTTTCACGGTGGAGGATAGAAAGCTGCAGTTTACAACTCAATTGACAGGTGATACTCTGACCATTATTCCTTCGGTGAAATTGGCTTACGGTACCAAATATACTGTTACCGTTCCTGAGGGTGCGGTAGTCGATACGGCGGGGAAACCATTGTTGCAGTCATATTCGTTGAGCTTTGTTACTGAAGGGGTTCCCCGGGAGGGGGCTGTCACAGAGAAAGTAGATTTATCCGACGCGGTAACCAGCAGTTTCTCCATAATTAATGACCGGTTCACCGTCAATGCGCAGGTTGATGAAAAGGTTGCCCTGAAAATAATTGAAGGTTATTCCAATGTGCGGGTTGCATTGATTCCGGTAGTAGTGGAAGCGGACTCCGTAAATGTGTATTTTAAAGGTGGGTTGTTAAATAAACTCTCCGGAAAAGGCGCGCTGGTCGAAGTACGTACGACTAGAGGGGCCATTGTATTGTCTGCCCCAGATATCGAACAAAGTATAGGGAGATATCTTGACGGCCAAAACGGTGAGCTAGAGGTAAAAATTACCGTCGAAAATGCCGAGGCGGGAGATGTCAACTTAATAGGCAGATTAACCAATAAAGATAAGCTGAAAATGTTATCATATCCGATTGAATTTAAGATAGAGGCATCGGCCGGTGATAAGCGAATTACAGTAGGGAATTTAAACAGGTATGCCAGTCTTATCATCTATTTATCTCAAACCGTCAATAACAGATACGTTGGTGGAGTATCGATTTACAACAATGCTTTATTGCCCGTACCTTCCCGGTTCAGGGTAGACGGAGGCCGTTCCGCCGCTGTAATCAAAAGCAGGTACACAGGCATTTACACCGCTGTAGAAAACATTCCCAGGTTTAAGGATTTGCAAAACCACTGGGCCGAAAATGATATCAATGATTTAGCGGCCAAATTGATCGTCAAGGGAATAAAACCAAATACATATGCTCCGAATAATAAAGTTACCAGGGCCCAATTTACAACGATGCTGGTAAAGGCATTGGGATTAAAACCAGAAGATACCTGGAGTTATTTTAAGGATATTAAGGGCGCTGCGTGGTACTCCGGTCCAGTTAACGCTGCTGTTAATGCCGGTTTGATTAACGGGTATGCGGACGGAACTTTCCGGCCTGACAGATATATCAGAAGAGAGGAAGCAGCGGCTATCATGGTGAGGGCCTTGAAATTCGCCGGTGTTTCCACTGCCGATATAGACAGCGAAAAAATTTTGGCCCGATTTAAAGATAAGTCGGAGATTAGCCCATGGGCTAAGGTTTTTGTGGCGCTGGCCGCCCGAAACGGGATAATAGCCGGTTATATAAACGGTTACTTTGCTCCCGGTAATTATATCACCAGAGCAGAGTCGGCCATAATGATAAACAAATTGTTGGGCACAGGTTTCATATAAGGGCAAAACCTCAGGTGGGAAAATGGGACGTGATTAAATCATTGAAAGTAACATGGTTAGATCAACAAGAACGGCCGCACTTGTATTATTTCGTTCCACAGTAAAGAAGACCATACTGATAATAATCCGTTAACCGGTTCGTGACTAGAAATTATTTACAACTAAGGTTAGCTTTAAACATGTACAGGTAAGACCTCTGGGAGTTCCTTAACTGGGAAGTATTCCTATACCGTGTTTCATTTTGGGACACGGTTTTCTATTATACTAATTTTGCCCGGGATTTCGATGCAGGTGTCGAAAAACAAAGGAATTTGGTGAACGATTTATTGTTAAATATAAAGGAAGATAATTGAGAAAGAAAGAATTAATACCATAATTATTACTGATTCGGGCTGAAAAGGAGGGGTCTGATACAAAAAAGATTGGTCGAGAGTAACGGGTTATTTCGGTTTTAATGAGGTTGGCTTTGTAGAGTGGGAGGGGAAATTATGACTGATAAGTTAACCAGTACCACAAACCTTACAAGGGAACAAAAAAGGCTGCATCTTACCCATGATATCGCAACTTGGAAGAGGCTTAACAAATTATTCGCCAGGTTTTTTGAAAACATACCGCAGGCCTTTTTATCATTGGATAATGACTGGAAATTTGTAAGTGTTAACAAGGCGGCCGAGCAAATTTTGCAGCAACCGAGGTCAGCGATAATTGGTAAAAATTTATGGGAAATCTTTTCGGAAACTGCTGATTCCAATTTTTACAAGGAACTTTATGCAGCCAAGAATAAACAGATTTCAGTTCAATTTGAAATATATCATAAACCTTGCAATCTTTGGTTTTCTGTACGGGCTGTTCCTTCCGGGGCAGGACTGCTGATTTATTTTCAAGATGTAACCTGGCAAAAATGGGCCGAAGAAGCGCTGCAGGCCAGTGAAGAAAAATTTAAATGTGCCTTTGAATATGCCCCTATAGGTATGGCGCTGGTGTCCCTTGAAGGATATTTTCTCAAAGTCAACAATTCCCTTTGCGAGATGCTGGGGTTTCCAAAAGTTGAATTGTTAAGTTTGGCCTTAAAAGACATAACCCATGCCAATGATATGCCGGTAGAAGAAAACTTTATGCAGCAGCTAATTGCCGGAGAAAGAAGCACTTATCAAATAGAAAAACGGTGCATCCATAAATTGGGGCAGGTTGTTATGGCCCTGACCAATGCCACTCTCGTACGAAACAACCAGGGACAGCCGTTGTATTTTGTCATGCAACTTCAGGATATAACGGAGCGGAAAAAAGCTGAAGAAGCTTTGCGCAAAAGCGAAGCCAAGTTTAAATCATACATTAACCAGTCTATAGATGGTATACACATTGTTGATAATGAGGGAAGGTACCTGGAAGTAAACCCGGCAGGTTGTGCCATGCTGGGTTATACTGAGGATGAAATGCTCCATATGACTATAGCGGACATAATAGCTTCCGGTCAGACTGACGGCTTTGAACACTTTAAAAAGTTGATGGAAACAGGTGAGAGTAAAGGCGAGATTACCGCCCGCAGAAAAGATGGCACGGAAATTACTGTCGAAATCCATGCCGTATCTCTGGGGGGCGGTCGCAATATGGGTGTTGTCCGCGATATTACTGACCGCAAACGGGCCGAGGCATTACTGCAGGCCAGCGAGGAAAGGTTCAGGCAGGCATTTAACTATGCCCCGATTGGCATGGCCCTGGTTTCTTTGGACGGAGGTTTTTTAAAAGTCAATAAATCCCTGTGTGAAATACTTGGTTATACGGAACAGGAAATGTTGTCCATGAGATTTCAGGACATCACTCACCCCGAAGACCTGGATGTAGCCGTCAGTAAGCGGTTTCAGATGGAAAAGGGCGAACTTGCCAACTACTGGACAGAAAAAAAGTATATACATAAGTCCGGCCGAGTGGTCCATTGTCTGCTCAGCGCTACCCTGGTCAGGGATAACGAGGGAAATCCTTCTTACTTTGTTTCTCAAATTCAGGATATAACCGAACGGCACCTGGCGGTGCAAGCTCTTGAAGAACGAGAAGCCATGTATCGGACCTTATTTGAAAAGTCCCAGAACCCCATTATCGTCATTGACAAAAAAGGAAATTACATAGACTGCAATGAAGAAGCATTAAAATTTTTGGAATGCGACAGAAAAAAATTTTTGACCATGAATGTCAAAAATACTGTACCCCCGGGCCGGGAGGGCATGCTAAAACAGCAAAGACCTTATTGGGTTAATGGTGGTACCGTTGAAACGGAATACTGGGTGAATGGAAAAGTAAAGGTCATGGATCTGACTCTTACCAAGGTATACTGGCAGGGGCAGCCCGCCATGATCGGCATAGGCCGGGACATAACGAAGCAAAAAGAAGATGAGAAGGCATTAAGGGAAAGTGAAGAGCGCTACCGCCGTCTGGTGGAATTTTTCCCGAATACTATTTCCGTAATTATGGACGGCAACATCGTATTTATTAACCGGGCAGGTGCAACGCTGTTTGGTGTCTCCGACCCTGAAGAATTAATCGGCAGACCTATACTTGATTTGGTCCACCCCGATCATAGGGAGGCTGTTCAGGAAAAGATTCAAACCGGTGAAAAGGGTTCAGTCAAACCTGTAACGGAAGAAAAATTTCTGCGGGTTGACGGGGCCGTCATAGATGTGGAACTTTCATTGATACCTTATACTTTTAAAGGAAAACCGGCTATCCAGATGATTATTAGGGACATTACCCAGCGTAAAGAGACGGAGGGCGCTCTGGCTACAGAAAGGGAGCGGCTGGCGGTAACCCTGCGCAGTATCGATGAGGGAGTAATTACGGCTGACAGTAAAGGGAAAATCGTACTCATGAACCTGGTGGCTGAAAACCTGACAGGATGGAGTCAGGAAGAGGCCATCGGGAAATTATTGACGGAAGTAGTTAACGTTAGAAACGAGAAAACAGGAGAAAGGTGCGCCGATGCCGGAACTAAGGTATTAGACAGCGGACAGGGTATTACTTTTACAGAACAAAAGATACTTGTGAACAGGAACGGAACAGAGAGAATTATTGTGGACAGCGCAAGGCCTATTTGTACCGACAGCGGTCAAATTGTCGGGGTCGTGCTGGTTATCAGAGATGTTACCGACCAGAGAAAAATTGAAGAGGAATTCCTTAAGGTAGAGAAGCTCGAATCCCTGGGTATTCTTGCCGGAGGTATCGCCCACGATTTTAATAACATCCTGACGGTGATTCTTGGTAACATTTCCCTGGTTCAGATGCTCACGCCGCCTGATTCAGAGGCATATGCTCAACTGGAAGAAATGGAAAAGGTGACCATGCAGGCTAAAGATTTGACGAAACAGTTGCTCACCTTTGCCAAGGGTGGCGCTCCCATATTGACAACGGCTTCGATAAAACAGCTCATAAGAGATACGGTAAGTTTTGTTTTGCGGGGTTCCAACGTGAAGTGCGAATTTTCCATGCCGCCGGATTTGTGGGCGGTAAAAGTCGATGAAGGGCAAATCAGTCAGGTTATCAACAACCTGGTGATTAACTCCAAACAGGCTATGCCGGAGGGCGGGGTACTTAAGGTAAAGGCGGAAAATGTTTATATAGGTACCGGTGAGTTTATTTCCCTTGCCGAAGGAAGATATGTTAAAGTAACTGTAGATGACCAGGGGATAGGTATACCTGAAGAAAATCTGCCCCGGATTTTTGACCCCTATTTTACTACCAAACCTAAAGGGAGTGGACTGGGCCTGGCAACGGCCTATTCCATTATCAAAAAACATAACGGGCATATTGAGGTTGAATCGGAACCAGGACAAGGAACAAGGTTTTACATTTACTTGCCGGCTTCCCCAAAACAGGTTTGTTCCAAGAAGAACATACATAGTTATCCGCTACAAGGAAAAGGGCGGGTACTTATTATGGATGATGAAGAAACCATTCGCTATGTAGTCCGCAGCATGTTGAACCATTTTGGCTATCATGTGGAAGAAGCAAGAGACGGAGCAGAGGCTATAAAATTATACAGGCTGGCCAAAGAGGCAGGCCGCCCTTTCGATGTAGTAATCATGGATTTGACTATACCCGGTGGCATGGGCGGTAAAGAGGCCATTGCGAAGCTGCTGGATTATGATCCCAATATAAAGGCTATTGTTTCCAGCGGTTACTCCAATGACCCGATTATGGCAAATTACCAGCAGTATGGATTTATAGACGTTGTCGCCAAACCTTATAAAATGGTGGAATTAAGTAAAGTTGTCCACCGGGTGATTTACGGCAAGAGAATGATTAGCTAAAGCATTCGTAACCATGGCAAAAACAAAAGTTTCTATCGAGATTTCCTGGAAACTTTTGTTGATATCCGAAATTATGCTTTGAGGTTATCCACAATTTTGCCTTAAAGCATCATTTCCAAATATTAAAAAAGTGCGCGTCCGGTAGGAAACTAAAATTTGTACTTTTGGTAACAATTAATTGCCCAAATTATGATATACTATATAGTATATACAAACAATTCAATTTAGAACGGAGGTAACCGGATGCGTTTCATTAGTCCGTCCAAGGGTTCCATTAGCCTCGAGGAAATGGTTACCGATTTGATTAATTTCACTGTTCAGTCCCCGAAAGACAGCTACCGGATAATTATTGGGACTGATTCACAACAGGGCGAAAAAACCTGTTTTGTTACTGCGGTCATTATTCACCGCGCAGGTAAAGGTGCCAAATTCTATTACCGGCGAACTTATCACAAGCCATATCATTCTTTGCAGCAGCGAATTTTTGCCGAAGCCAATGAAAGTCTGGATATAGCCGCGCGGTTGATGGAAAAGTTATCTGCTATTAACCCTGAACTTACCATTGAAATTCACCTGGATGTGGGAACAAAGGGTAAAACCAAGGAACTGATTCAGCAGGTTGTTGGTATGGTGAATATGAGCGGATTTCTGGCCAGGGTAAAACCCTATTCTTACGGCGCCAGTAAAGTGGCGGACCGGTATACCAAATAGTGATGAAATGTATACAATATATCTGGGTGAAAGTCTTTGACTGATTTACCAGATATGGTATAATTTAAACAAGATAGCTTTTAGCTATATGAACGGGCGGGGGAAGGGATGAACCCCCCAAAGAGGCGCACAGGGCGCCTCTTTTTTTGTACTTTTTTATTTGTTTTTTTGCCTATATTCTCTTTTCCTGAGTGCAGGAACCAGATAAAATAACCGTTCTCTAAAATAACTGTATGCCAGTCCGGCCAGCAGCAGCAGGCCGGCATAACCTACGACGGGATAAAGAAAACGGACCAGGTTGGTGAAACCGAACCGGCTGGCCAACAGCGACGTAGCGGCGGCGCCGATTGTTACCCATTTTGCTCTGGCAGAATCAGGGTCCGCCAGTCGTGCTGAAAAGCCATACAGGCTTCCTACGGCGGTAGTATAAATTTCAGCCAACAATACAAGAGCGTAGGCGCCTTTAATGATAGGCGAAATTTTGCCGGCAATAAAAGCCATGGGTATATCGTAACGGGCTGCTTCAGGTAAATTTGCCAGTAAAGCCAAAAGAATGGCCAGGGCGCCTAACCCCAAACCATATCCACCGTATTTTGCGCCCCGGGCCAGAGCAACATCGCTTTCAGCATGCATACCCAGGGGGGACAATACTGCTATAGCCATAACCAGGTTATAAGAGACGTATATTAAAGCGGATAAGGGCCAGAAAGGTACAGCAGCTCTGTTGTCAATAGAGGCGGCATGTCTCCATAAACTTACCGGCGAACCAATTAAAGTGTAAATACTGATACCCAGTACGGCCGCTAAAAGGAGCGGGACCACAAAACTGATGGCTGAAACAACACCGCCGAAACCAATCAATACAGTAATCATGGTCGCAACGGCCATTGCCAGGTTACCCCAAATGCTGGGAATACCGAACTGTTCTTCAAAAATGGCTCCCGACCCCGCTACCATAGCAGTTACGGCTCCGAACAGAAAGAACGTAATAGTATAATCTATAAACCGGCCTATCCAAAGGCCGCCGGCTTTTTGGATCACCGGCAGGTGGGATTTTGCCTGTAAGTCTTTGCCCATCTGCATAATAATTCTGCCAAAAAATGCAAACAAAACCGATGTCAGTAACATGCCCAGTATCCCGGCCGGCCCAAAGAAACCAAAAAACTGAAGGACCTCCTGGCCCGAAGCAAAGCCGGCTCCAACCACTGTTCCGATGTAAGTCGCCGCGATGAGAAAGGGAGAAAGTTTTTTTTCTGTATGCTGGTTCATCCAATCACCGACCTTGAATTTTTGGAATGACGCTGTTTTTTAATTAGATTTTGAAAGTATACCGGATTTTATGTGATGTTGATTCAATTAAGCAGGTTGCCTTTTTTAGGCAACCTATTTTTGCATGGGGTAAAAAAACATTAACAACGTCAGTGCAGACATAAAACAAACTGCCTTTGAATATTCTGTTGTGAAAGGAGGGGGAACTGCTTGCCAGCGGGTTTGATATCTCATGGTTTTGATATGAGAAGAATCGACGATGTTTTAATCGTTTGCCGGGGAATTATGGACACTACTTTATTCAGAAAAATTGGAAAAATTAATGAAAATAGAAGGAGTTTTTAACGGTCTTATAGAACCAATCACTTTCGTAATATATAAAAAAAGGATTACAAATACATTAATCAATTATTAAGAAGAGAAGTGACCTGACAGTGGACACCGGATCGCGCAAAGATATTTTGAAAAAGCCTGCTCTATACTTGGGTTTACTCCTGGCACTTTTAGCGGCCGGTTTTGCCGACTGGCTGATTGGGGACAGTCACTCATGTGTGTTATTACACCTGCCCCGGGCCATAGGGGACAGACCGTCTTATTTGTACAGCCTTACCGGAGGGGAAAGAGCGGCCTTGGAACAGCCGGTGGCGGTGGCCGTATCAGAAGAAAAGGAATTGGTTTATGTTGCCGACGTGGGCACCGATAGAGTGTGCGTTTTCGATAAGAATTCAGGCCGTTACCTTTATTCCATCGGCGAAAGGGGCAAAGGAGCCGGCAAGTTTAATTATCCATATGGCCTGGCGGTTTTTTCCGACGGGCGGCTCTGGGTCAGCGATCCTGAAAACTTTACTGTTCAGGAATTTGATGCCAAAGGCCGGTATTTGCGGACAATTGGCGTGGCTGATTATGGGATTAAGCCCGGCTTAATGTGCCTGGGGCAGGACGGTAAGGTTTACATATCGGACCTGGCCCGGCATGGAATTGTTGTTTTTGATGCCGGAGGGAGATACATGGGCGAAATTGAGGCCGCTCTTACACATCCCCAGGGAATTCAGGCGGACAGTGGCGGACACCTTTGGGTGGTGGACGAAGGCCAATGTCAGATTAAAAAGATAACAGGTAAAAAAGTTGTCCGTTCGGTTACTGTTCCCGTAGGAGTCTTACCGACAGGGATGGTCAAAGGGCTGGCGGCGGATAATTTAGGCCGTCTGATGGTTACCCAGTCCTTTGCCAACCGGGTGTTGGTTTATGACGGCCGGGGCAGATTATTGTTTACCTTTGGTCAGTCGGAAGATCCGGAAGAAGGGTTAAATTTACCCGTGGGAATCACGGTAGATGAGGACGGCAGGATTTACGTGGCCAACAGAGGCGATGGCCGGGTAGCTGTTTGGGGTTATCCTGGTTAACATGGCTTCGTCTGGAGGGGAAACATCATGAGTACAAGATGGGACAAGCTTATTGGAGCTAATAATGACAATGGTCGGCGCCGCAAAAAATTTTTTGCGGTGCTGCTGGTTTTTCTATTGGGCGTCTTGCTTCTTGCCGCTCTTAATATAGCAATGGCAGAAACGGCGGATGTATTGGGAGGAGACGGCGATTTTGAAGGGACGCAGTACAGCAGGTGGCGAACCTTCAGTGAAGGCGGGGGGACTGCCTTCAGCCAGACAAACGCGACGGCATACACAAATGTATATTCGGCTCAACAATATATTTCTTTAACGGCAACCAATTTAAATAGCGATACGGCCGGGTACGAACATGTATTTGCCCTGCCCTCTGAAGGGGTAAATAGCGTGACGGTTAGTTTTAATTATAGAATTTATCGTTCAACAAATAATTATGGGACTTGGGAGGTAGGCTGGGAAATCTGTGACTGGAACGGCGTCCAGAAGGCTGCCGGGCTTTTGACCGATGTTTCCGATACGTGGAAAAGTTTTTCTGCTCCAGTCAACGGGTTAACTGCCGGGAACAGGTATCTTCTCAGGCTTTACTGGAAGGTGGGCAACCAGGCAGGCAAATCATTGATGGGTTACGTTTACTGGGACAGCGTAAACGTAAACATAGATTATACCCATAGCGCTGGGCCCCTGATTTTTGACCTGAAACCGCAGGACGGTACTTTGCTCCACGGGACTGCCGGGTTATCCCTGTGGGCGTGGGACCCCAAGGGTATCAAACAAGCGCCGGGTGATGGCATTAAGTGGGAGTACTCAAGCGATAGCGGCAGTACATGGCATGTTATCGGGGCCACGTACAATTCGACGGTTGACAGCTATACCTATGGAATAGACTGGAATACCGGCGCTTTGCCTGATGGCCTGTACCAGGTCAGGGCGGTGGCAAAAGACTCACTGGACGAATTTACTGTTTCTGATCTGAAGTATTATACCCTGGAGAACCAGGGGCCTGTTTTATCAAATTTCACGCCTGTTGACGGAGCCAGGTTAAAAGGAGACCAAAAACTGAGCGTCAGCGCCCAGGACCCGGCAGGAATAGGCAGGGTAACCTGGGAATATTCACCAGATAACGGTACATCGTGGATTCCCATAGGTACCAGCAAGAAACCGGAATCTGTTGCCGGCGGTGTCTATACCTTTTCTTACATATTTCCGACCGAAGATCTGCCTGATATGAATAATTACCTGATTAGGGTGACGGCGGTTGATTCTTCCCCGTGGGGTCACAAGACCGTAAGTCCCGGTGTGACTTACCACATAGACAATAATCCGCCGGAGATTTCCCAAATAAATCCGCAGATGTGGTCTTATCTGCGGGGACATGTTCAGACATTGTCTGCCAACGTAACGGATGCCAATGGCATAGCCGGCGTGGAGTGGCAATATTCCACCGATGGGGGTGCTACCTGGACGTTCATCGGAAGTGACCATACTCCTGACGGCACAACTTATTCCGTTAACTGGGACACGGCAGCCGCGGGGGGAGATGGTGCATATCTGATCAAAATTGTAGCGACTAACCGTGATGGAGATACTTCCATCAAGACCTTTACTTATTATGTGGATAATACCAGGCCTGTTTTGAGTCAGGCAATAGTACGCACCAAAAATATGGTAGACATAGAATTTATTGACAGTTGCATGGATAGCGAAACCGCTAAAAATCCGGCCGTTTACCAAATTTATGAATCTGGGAATCCCGTTAATGTTCTAGAGATATCAGCGGTTCAACTGAAAGGTGACCAGAGGACAATCCGACTTATAACTGCTGACCAGACGGTTGGAACCAGGTATACTGTCGAAGTCAACCCTTCGGTTACAGACGCTGCGGGCAACATACTAAATACTGACCCGCCAAATGTCAATAAACTTGAATTTGTAGGCATGGGCAGCACTACTTTTTACCCGCATGGCAACTTTGACCTGACATCGGAGTTGTGTGCAACCTGTCATGTTACCCACGCCGCTGCCGGCCCTGTTTTATTGCAACGGGAAAACGAAAAGCTTCTCTGTTATATGTGCCATGACGCCAGCGGAATCAGTACCAAGAATATTTTGGCCGAATTCGGCTCTATTGACGCTGTGGGGGCTAATACAAGCCATCATGGTGTGCCGAACGACCAACAAAGCTGTATTGACTGTCATAATCCCCATGACGGGGCAGGGGTCCATTACCCCAAACTGCTGGATACCAGGGATGCCAATGGCCATGAGTACAACAGCGGCAATGATGTCTGTTTTGCCTGCCACGGTAGCCCTGCTCTTCACGGTGGCAGCGTGCGCCGGTTGACGGGAATATCCGGTGTGGATGACCATGAAACATATTACACGGCAGCAACGGTTTACGACGGTGATATGGTAGGGGCCCATGTTTATAAAAATAATGGAACCGATGCTTCTCTGGCTCCGCCTGACCCGCAGACGCAGATCAACTGCTGTGCCTGTCATGAAAAACATGGTTCGCGGTTACCCAAACTGTTGCGCGAAAGTGTCAATGGCGGGAAGTATAACGTGGAAGGAAACAATAACACCCTATGTTATGCCTGCCATGAGGGGCCGATGGGGACAGGGGATGCCCCTTACCTCGGGAAAACTGTTTTTGAAGCCACTTACCTTAACGCCCACGGGCGTAAATCCACCGGGGTCCTTTATCCGGGCGGGCCATACAGCGTATCACGGACCTCGGACAGCATCCCCGACGAAGAGCAAAGGGGACAATGCCTGAACTGCCACAATCCCCACGGGACTCCCTACGGAAAAATGCTGGTAGACCTTTATCAGGTTACGCCGCCTGATGATCCCGATGCCGGTTCAACGGCAGGTATCCTTAAATATAACGCTTTGTGTTTTAAATGCCATGACAGCGACGGGCCGGCCCAGGATATTGCCAGGTATTACAGCGGTAGTTACCGTAAAGACGATGGTACAAGTGTAACCGCTTCTGGACACTATGTCCATGAAAATGGGTTTTATATTGACGGAAAGCCGGTGCCTCTGGGGTACTGCATCCCCTGCAACGACTGCCATAACCCCCACGGTTCGGCCAACAACAATAATAAGCTGCTGAACGACAGGCTGGGCAGCAATCTTTACGACGGGACCGTAGCGAACCAACGGGCAATGTGTCTGAAGTGCCACACGGCCACCGACGATTCTGTACTTAATCAATGGCGGGGCAACAACATGCCCAGATTGCCTGATTTGGCGGCAACCTGGCCGCAGGTTACCACCATCAACCAGCATGCCAGAAATGTGGACCCTGCTAAGGCGAAGCCGTGTTCGGACTGCCATGGTTATGGAGATCCCATGCAGGCAGCGCATGCTCCCGAACCTTACGGCCGGAGCCCGGGCGGGAAAGACTGTGACCTCTGTCATGAACTTACTGACTGGATGGGCATGAATTCCGTTAATTACCGTCACCAGATTACATCCTTTGCTGCGGACTACAATCCGCCCGAAGGTTATACCTGCTTGAGTATGTGCCATACGGACCACAACGTATTTAACGAAGAAAATCCGCCAACTTTCGCCGGGACTGACCCGGGCAAACACTTGCGGGTAACGGGAGGGAATACCGCTGTTGCGCCTGTCTCAGGCATTCTGCCTACAGACAAAAGAGGTGTCAACGAATTGTGCATGAGCTGCCACCGGGTGGAACAAAACAACCATACCTATTTATCTCCCGGAGGGACGGAGAGCGCGGCCGGAATTTACGATTTCGTTTACGGCACGGACTCCTGGCACCCCATTATGCAGGCGCCAAAACCGAACCTGTATGTAAACTCAACTACGGCCTATCCGCCGTGGGATAATTTTGACCAGGACCCCAATAACCGCATGGTCTGCCTGGATTGTCACAATACGGACGGGACCAGGCCGGCCGGGCCCCATAGCTCCACCAACAAATACATGCTGAAGCGGGTTGGCACCAATACCGCGTTACATCCTGACGCTGATAACAGAACGAACCAGGGAGTTCTGGTATACGACGCTTTATGTGTGATGTGTCATAAAGAGACCACTTACGGGGTTGGGAATACGGCCGGCAGCGGGGAGGGTTCCATTGCACCGGCAACCCACTCCAAGCAATATGCGCATTACACGGCCAATGCTTATGGTTGCTACGGTTGTCATTCAGGCAACCCGGACATGTTAAAAGAAGTGACCAGCGGCAAAGAGCAGGGTATCGGCGGCGGCGCTTTAAGGGGCAGTATTCACGGGCGGACTTACAAGTATGACACGGCTATTGGCCGGACAGAGGCCCTGATACATGGGAATCTGATATCCAAGTTTGATTCCGCTAACGGCGGTTCCTGCACTGCCAAGGTTGGCATCAGTGAATGCCAGATGAATACCCAGCCTGTGCAGTAGACTTCTTCTGTTCGTAAGAGGGACTGGGACTATGAAGCTGCTTAATTTTTTAACTTCCAGAAAAACAAATGCTGTTTTACTAGCTGTGGCTTTGGTCCTTTCTTTCGCCGGTCAGTGGGCAAACCGGCTGCAGCCCCAGTTTTTTCTTTACCGGACATGGTGGTTTTCCGGCTTAATTATATTAATCGCCCTTAATTCGACGGCCTGCTCGGTTAAAAGGCTGGTCAGGCCGGAAGACGGGCCGGCTCAATACAACGACATAAGATTCGTGGTTGCCGGTGACGGAGACACAGAAAAAATATCGGAAAAGCTGCGGCGACTTTTTGCAAAAGCCGGTTACCTGGTCACTGGTGATGCCGGTTCCCGCTGGGTGGCCAGGAAAGGGAAAATCGCCATTTGGGGTTCTGTTCTTTTCCATATCAGTTTCAGCATTGCGGGATTGGGGATTATCCTGAACAATTTATTCGGCATGTCCGGCGCCATGGCCATTCCCGTTGGGCATGCCGTGGTCGAGGAGCATGATGCTTATGTGGGTAAGGTTTGGGAAGGCGCTTTTTTTGACGAATCCCATGCCGGTTTTTCCATTTATGTAGATAACCTGAGGCCCGAATTCAGGTATGGCAATAAGAGTTTTTCTGCACTGGAAGGACACGTGCTGTTGAAAAACAAAGAGGGAGGCAGCCTCTCTCAGCCTATCAGACCCAATAAAGGCATTACTTTTTGTGGGCGAAAAATTATGTTGGGCAATTTTGGAGCCGCGCCGGTCATAAGTGTCCATTTTAACGGCACGGAGCGTTGGCGAAGTATTATAACTTTAGCGGCCGGGGGAAAAACAGGCCCGCCATTGACCTTTTATGATACGGTGGAGCTTCCCCAAACGCCGGTCCTGGCCAAGATCAGGATATATCCGGAAGCTGAAAGCAAGTCCGGTCAATGGCTTTCCCGGTCATTACTTTTAAAAAACCCGGTTATGGAACTGGAATTGTGGGAAGACAGCAATTTGTTAAAGAAAGGGTTTTTAAAGCCCGGCGAGGCATTGGCCCTGCCCAGCGGACTGGCAGTCAAGTTTGAAGCTGTCCGGTACTACGGATTTTTCAATGTTTCTTTTTTACCAGGCTTATGGGTTATGTATGCGGGACTTTTCCTGGGAGCAGGGGGTCTTATTATAACCCTTTTGTCTGACTACAGGGTAATCACGGTAGAAAAGGGTAGCCAAAACGGGCAGCAGGTTTTAGTCGTTTCTGGCTGGGCTTATCATTACAAGAATTCCCTGGCCGGTTTAATTCGTAACATTTTGCACGCTTTTGAGTATAAGGAGGATAATCTTGCTAAAGGCTGATGTTATACTGATAATGGCAACGGCATTGCTATATTCCGGAATCTTTTTGTTTTTTATTTTTGGGCTGGTAACGAAAAAAGAAGTTTTCATCAGGTATGCAATAAAGGCTGGATGGATAGGTTTGTTCCTCAATCTTGCGGCAGTGGTAATAAGGTGGCTGCAAGCGGGGCACCCGCCGGTGAATATGTTTGAATTAAACTCTTCAGGGGTGTGTTTGGCCATAGCCCTGTACCTTTTTCTGCAATGGAAAGTACGGGAACTGCGGGTGGTGGGGGTGGTAGTTTTTGGCTTCACCGCAATCCTGTTAGGGTGGAGCTTAACTTTGTTTACCGGCGTGGAAACATTAAAGCCGGAATACCAAAGTATCTGGTTGGTAGCCCATATATTCTCCGCTTTTACTGCTTTGGCCTTTTACTTAATGTCATTTGCTATTTCCTGTTTATATTTCTTGAATAAATCTTTGGGGCGGGAAAATTATAGCGCTGCTGCCGGGGAAGCGTTAATGGATGAATATAATGTTCGCCTTGTGGCTGCCGGGTTTGTCAGCCATGCCCTGATGCTTATTACCGGCGCTATTTGGGCGCAGGAGGCCTGGGGAAGTTATTGGAGCTGGGACCCGGTGGAAACATGGACTTTATTGGCATGGCTGCTTTATGGTTTATTTTTGCACTTATATTTTTCCTTTGGGTGGCGGGGGGTGAAACTGCAAATAATGACGCTGGCAGCTTTCCCCATAATTGTTTTTTGCTATTGGTGGATTCCCCATTTGCCGCTAAGCAATTTTTAAAGTAACTATAGAAAGAAACCATGTTCTCACCGGAACATGGTTTCTTTCATCCGCTGTTATCCTCTTGCTTCGCTTTACTCCGCTCAGATGGAAATTTGGGTTAATCCTCTTTAATAATTACCTGGTTTCCTTCATTGGTAACCCAAAATTCACTGATGGCCGCTCCTTTGGCTGCTTTGGCATAGTACCTGCCCGGAGACAGCATAACAGCATCAACAGTGCCGTCAGAGCCAATGGCCAGTTCATAATCGGGCCGTGAAAAGTCGGGGCCCACATGGAGTTTGGCCCGGACAATTTTTAAAGAGTTACTGTCTTTTGCCCCGGTGACCCGGAAACTCACGGGTACGAGCCTGGACAGTACGCAGTCCTGAACTTCATCCGTATGCAACGGGACGATAAATTTTTCCATATCATACCCGTATAACCAAAAGACCAGATAATAATCTCCCTTTGGTACCATTATATCATAATTACCTGCTTTGTCAGTAGTTGTGGTGAAAGTGCCCTGGGGCCCGGTCAGGGTCACCGTTACTTGCTCTAAAGGGGCGCCCGTCAAATTGTCTAGAACACATCCGGAAAGGGAGTTATATACGATATTCATTACCACCTCTTCGCCCAGTTCCGGTATTACAGGAAGGTCCAGCAAATCCTCAAGGTTGGGCAAATCATATACTTCTTCCAAAACGGTATCTCCGGGGCCTTCTTGGTATATATTGCCGTATACCGTATCGGCCACGCTCGTTTCGGCAGGATTGTCCGTATCCTGGCGGTCATCGTTCGGATCAACCGAATTTTGGTTGGTTCCCAAATTGCTGTTTTCTACCGCTGTTGTTGCTCCGGTTTCATTAGCGCCCGTAGTTGGTTGCTCCTGCGTAACTAAACCAGTGGTCCCCTGGGTTGTTGCGCCCTGTTCCGCATCAGAATCATCTGCGTCAACGGTTACTTCTGCCGCAGCCCTGGGGGATTCAAAGGCAATACTTTTCTTTGCTAATAACGGGTAGAGACCGAAATTGTAAGTTACCAAAAATGCGGCGCTTGTTACTATGGTCAAGCAGTATTTTCTAATTACACCGGGTTTCACTGGCGGCACACTCCTTTCCACAAAGGTACAGAAAATTGCGCAAATTTAATCAACAAGGAAAAGATAACCATATTATTAAATCTATTTTACCTCTAAACAAGGGAATAGTCAAACAAGATAAACTTAAAATTATCTCGGCAAAGCAGGAAATCTTAGGCATTTTGGCGAAAGACAGAGGATACATATGAAAAAATTTAGAAAAATTATAAAGGGTAAAGAGAGAGTAAAATGACCGCGATTTTAGTTATGCTAAACAATTTCTTTCATGACCTGACCTCTGCTTTATGGTTTGTTTCTGTTATGGTTATATGGTACCTGGACCGGGCCGCTCGGACGGCGGGAGGGCAACCCGATGCCCTGTACATGAAAGTTTTTCCGGTACTTGTGAAAACCTCCCTGCTAAGTTTGGGCCTAAACCTGGTATTTGGCGTTATTAGGGCATGGGCTTACCGGGATTTTGAATACCTGCCGGCCGCCGGCAAAGGACAAATAACGGCCCTCTATATAAAACATTTCATTTTATTTTCGATAGTTCTTGTAGGCATAACGATGCTGGTTGGATTATATAGGAAATATCGAAATTTCGTGGGGAGGTAACCAGAAATTGGTCAAAGTCATGTTGGTAACCCCCGATTATCACAGCGGGGTAGTGGAATCGGCCGGTCGGTGGCCGCATATAGGATTTGTCTATATAGCGGGTGAACTTCGGAAAAGGGGTTTTGACGTCATTATATATGACGCCATGTCCAAAGGCCACGACCTGGTGCGGATTACCGAAGAGATAAAGAAAATTAAACCTGACGTTGTGGCAACGACGGCTTTTACCGCGTCTATGCCCGCTGCGGCGGAATTGTTGTACCGGGCCAAAAAATGCCATCCGGCAGTTGTTACAGTCATCGGGGGTATTCATCCTACCTTTTTGTATGAGGAGGTATTAAACGGGCATCCTTTTATCGACTATGTTGTACGCTATGAAGGGGAGTATACCATGCCGGAATTGCTGGAAGCCCATTTCGGTCAAAGACCCCTGGCTGAAGTGAAAGGCATAGCTTACCGGTTAAATGGACAGGTTGTTGTTACAGAATTACGCCCCTATATAGAGGACCTGGATACTTTGGTTCCGGCCTGGGATTTGTTGGATTGGGAGGACTATACATTTTATGTGTATCCCGGTTCTCGCCTGGGCATTATATCTACTTCCAGGGGCTGCCAACATGATTGTGGTTTTTGTTCGCAACACAAGTTCTGGCAACGGACCTGGCGAGCCAGGAGCGTGGAAAGTGTTACTTCCGAAATAGAACACCTGGTCAAAGAATACGGCGTGGAAATTTTCTTTATCTCCGATGAATATCCTACCGCTGATCGGGAACGTTGGGAAAAAATCCTGGACTGGCTGATAGATAAACAGCTCGGGGCAATGTTTCTGATTGAAACCAGGGTTGACGATATTATCCGGGATGAAGACATCATGCACAAATACCGGCAGGCCGGTATAATACATATATACGTGGGAATTGAGGCAACTTCCCAGGAAAATCTGGACATATTCAACAAGGGCATAGTTGCCGATGATTCCAAGAGGGCGTTGGACATTATCCATGCCCACGGCATAGTCAGTGAGACTTCTTTTGTGTTGGGGATACCTCAAGAGACCAAGGCCAGCATCAAAAGAACCCTGGAAACGGCTATCAGGTATAACCCTGATTTTGCCCATTTTCTTCTGCTGGCCCCCTGGCCTTATGCCGACATGTATAAAGACCTGAAACAGTATATTGTTACTGCTGATTATGCCAGGTATAATCTGGTGGAGCCGGTAATTAAACCTGCCCGGATGACTACTGATGAATTGTTTATGCAGGTATTGAAGTGTTACCAGAAGTTTTATTTCGGGAAGATTGCCGAGTGGGCCACGCTTAAGGACGGTTTCAAGAAAAGGTACGCCATTCAGTCCATGAAGGCCATTATGGAAAACTCTTTTCTTAAAGAACATGTGTTAAAACTGGGCTCAATACCAAAATCGGTGGAAAAGCTGTTGAAAACCTGGGTAAGCTGAATTTATCCATAATGGGGCGGTAAATATCTTTGGCGCCCTGTTTTCAGTGGCGGAGGATGGTTGTTGTTGACAGGGTGGGTATTCTTCATCATGAACTGAAAAAAGTTGGTTGATAAAAGGGCTGGCCTTACGGGTGAGGCCCTTTTCGCTTTTAAGTAGGTGTAATATATTGACAGTGAAAAGTATAGTATAGTATCATTATGTTAGTATACCCCAGCAGGGTATAAAACCATCCCTAAATAAAGATGATTCGTGTGAGGAGTTGCTTATGGAGACCAGACAAGAGCGTATCAACAAACTAAGGGAGCAGATTGCCGATTTAAAGTCAAGGTTACCGGCCCATTCGGTGAAGCCGCCCATGCTCATTGAACTGGAAGAACTGGAAGAACAGTTGGAATTGCTGCTTGGGGCAGAGCCGGAAACAAAAGAGGGAAAGGAGAAAATATGATGAAGGCGCTATCCTGCGCATAAATCCGTCAATGAACCTGAAAAAAATAGGGCTTTTTGCTGATTAGGAGGTGTTCGGTGTGTCCCTTGGAATAAACGGTGTGAAGGTCACCATCGACAGAGAGAAATGTGAACGTTCCGGCGGATGTTTCGCTAAAAGGGCGTGCCCAGTGAGAGCCATAAGCTATAAAAACGGGAAAATATTAATTGATGGGAGCATCTGCCTGGGATGTGGCAAGTGCCAGGAAGTGTGCCCCAATAAGGCAATATCAGTGGAAGTAAAATGAAAAACGCCGGTTTAACCGGCGTTTTTCATTTTATGCAGGGCGGCAGCGTTCTTTACGGGAACAGTTATATTCATAATTTATTAATTCGCCTTGGGCGTAGGCAATAGCCGCTGAGATGATATCACCGTCAACTCCTGATATGACGAGGAACCCGTAATTCTTTAATGTATTAAAACACTTTTTGTTAATTTTGCCCGCTAAGACTACGTCTACCTGGTTAGCCTGCAATAACTGGGCTGTCTGGTCATATTTATGTTGCAGTCCGTGGGCAGAAATTGTTTTCATCCCTACTATTTCTGAATTATTAAGGTCTATAATGGAAAAGTTGGTACTCTGCCCGAAATGGGGATTGACCTTGCCATAAAGCTCGGGAATGGCTACGCGCATAAAGTAATCACTCCGGTTAAGTTATTAATGGCAGGAACAGTTATTTTCTACATAATATTTACAACTGGCACACATTTCAGAGCGGTCTATAATTACTTTGCAGAAAGTTCCAGGAGATTTCCAGCAGGGTTTAGACTGGTTGACAGGTTCCTGGTCCCGGTTAGCGCCGCCCGAACAGTTTTTAATATGCCAACAAGGATACATGGAGACAATCTGGTGAACACCGGCCAGATTCAAACCTTTTTCGTTAATGAGATAGTATATAAACTGTAATTTTTTCACATCCATTTCGCTGTATAGCCTTTGTTTGTTTCTGCGGGCCGGGGTAATAAGCTTGTTTTTTTCCCAAATACGTAAAGTTTCAGGGTGCACCTTCATTAGTTCTGCAACAACGCTGATAGTGTACATCGGCTTGTCTTCAAGATTCTGTGCAGGCACGCAATCACCTTCTTTGAAATGGTGGTTGTTTGTGAAAAAAAGTGAATTATTCTATATATATTTTAATGGCAATTGGATATTTTTGCAAATATTTACTTACAAATATAGACAGTGGCCGATAGTCGGTGATTTCACCGGAATAATGAAACAATCGTCGGGTAAAATATTTTTAACGGATTGGTCTAGGGGGAATGTCATAGTGGATAAGGAAAAACAAAAGATTGAATGCGATGTCTTAATTTTAGGCGGCGGTCCGGCCGGGTTATCAGCGGCAATTTACTGCGGCAGGGCTAAGCTGAAAACTGTCGTTTTAGAAGAAGGGGTTCCAGGCGGTCAGGCGGCCACCACTTATCATATTGCCAACTACCCCGGAACCTCCGGAGTAATTAACGGTGCCGAATTAACCAACAATATGCGCAAACAGGCTGAATACTTTCAGGCAGACATTCAAAGCGGAGTCAAGGTACAGGAGGTTAACCTCATAAGTGATAAGAAAGTAGTAAAGACCGAAAATGCGGATTATACCAGTCGTGCGGTCATTATAGCGACCGGTGCGCAGCCCAGGAAGCTGCAAGTAGAAGGAGCTGATACTTTTAAATCACGGGGTGTGCACTACTGTGCCACATGTGACGGTCCCTTTTACCAGGGGAAGCGGGTTATCGTGGTGGGAGGCGGAAATTCCGCATTGCAGGAAGCTGTCTTTTTAACCAGGTTTGCCGAACAGGTAGCAATAGTCCATCAATTTGACCATTTCCAGGGGTCTAAAGTTGCCCAGGAAGAAGTTTTTAATAATCCCAAGATAAAAATTAGATGGAATTCTACCATCCGAAAAATACACGGAGACGATAAGGTCTCTCAAGTTACTGTTTATAATTCTGTCACAGGGCAGGAAGAAACAGTTGAAACAGATGCTGTTTTTGTATATATAGGTACAGAACCAAAATCAGAACTGTTTAAAGGACAGGTAGATATGGATGAAACAGGGTATATTATAACAGATGGTGAAATGCGTACCAAGCTACCCGGGGTATTTGCGGCTGGAGATATCAGAAAAAAAGAAGTCAGGCAGGCGATAACAGCTGCGGGAGATGGCGCAACAGCAGCAGTTAACGCTGAAAAATATCTTACCAATTAAGCGCGGCCTACTGACCTCGTTATATTTTAAACTTACTTACTATTTCATCCAACTGTTCGGCTAATTGAGCCAAGGCCTTGGCAGATGCGGCCATTTCCTCATTGGTAGCAGTCATTTCCTGGGTTGCAGCCGATACTTGTTCTGCACTCCTGGCATTTTCATCAGCAATCTGGGAAATTTTATCTATAGCAGAAATAACTACCTTGTTATTTGCCGCAATTTCCTCTGTAGAGGCAGAGTTTTCTTCGGCTATTGCTGCTATATTGTTCATGGATTCTACAACCTTAATACTGTTTTCGGATAATCCTTGGGTGGAAATTGTGATACTTTGCATATATTCCGTAACCAGGTTTACATTCTTTACTATATCTTCCAGGGCCTTTCCTGCGTCCAGACCTAATTTGGAGCCGGCTTCCACTTCCCGGGTGCCTTCGTCCATAGCTTTTACGGCCCGGTTGGTTCCTTGCTGGATATTAGTGATTAATTCTGCTATTTCTTTAGTAGCGTGACTTGAGCGTTCAGCAAGCTTTCTTACCTCATCAGCCACGACAGCAAAGCCTTTACCATGCTCACCGGCCCGAGCCGCTTCAATTGCGGCATTTAAAGCAAGGAGGTTTGTTTGGTCAGCTATATCATCAATGACCTGGATGATTTCACCGATTCTGCCGGAGTATTCGCCCAACTCCCGGATTCTGTTTGCTGTTTCAAAAACTGTCTCCTTGATGCGGTTCATACCTACAATGGCGGATTGAACGGCATGGCCGCCGGTGGCAGCTACTTCGGCAGTTTTATTTGCGGCTTCTGAAACATTTTTTGACCTGTTAGCAACGTCTTCGATGGCGCTTGCCATAGCGGAAACCACTTCTGAGGTATCGTTAATACTACGGGCCTGTTCCTGGGCGCCCATGGCAATTTGATCTATGGCCCGGCTTAGTTGAGTGAAGGTTTGTACTGCCGAATTGACACTTTCCGTCTGTTCCAGGTTGCCGGTCGCTACAGTGCCGATGGAAGCGGCGACGCTTTGGGTCACCTTGGCGGCCTCATCAGCGTTCAAAGACAATTGCTCGCTGGTAGTAGTGACCTGATGGCTGGCATTGATAACCTGGCCGATTAGGGAGCGTATATTCGATAGCATTAAATTCATGGATTTTGCCAGCGCGCCGATTTCGTCGTTTCGTTTATAATGAATATCCTGGCTGAAGTCTCCTTCGGCCATAAGTTTCATTTTGTCCCCAAGGTAGTTGAGGGGTTTCATCATTAATCTTACTAATAAGTAGGTAAGGATAGTACTTACGATAATCAGTACGAGGGCAATACCGATAGCCAGGTTGCGGGCTTTAGCGTTGGCAATGGCTACGTGTTTTGTATCCAAACTGGCTACGAGGGTGCCCCAGCGTTCCAGGTCATAAGACACGGGCATGGCAATCCGGTAGTATTCACTTCCGTCTCCGGCAGTAAACTTCTTGAAATAAGGCTCGTTTACCTGGCTAACCTTTTTTGTAAATTCATCCTGGAGGACCTTACCCACTTCATTGCTTTCGCTATGAGCAAATATTTTGCCGTTTTTGTCAATCAAGTAAATTTCTTTGAGGTCAGGGTTTTTGTTTTTTACTGTTACCAGGCCCTCCTGCAGTGTGAAGAATTGCTGCAAGCCGATGTTATTTGAAGCGACTCCTGAAAGACCAGAAGTTAAACTGACCCCTTTCTGGATAACCTGTTCATACATGATACTGGTGTTTTGCTGAATGACGAAAGTAGTATAGATAAACAGAACAACTATGATTAACCCGACTACAAATAAGGTAAATTTTGTGGCTAACGAATCTTTGTTAAAACTAAATCCTACTTTCGGTTTTTTGATCCTTTTAACTGAGTTCATAAGTTTTACACCCCGCCCCTGACAGAATTTACATGATCATTTAGGCCAACTGGAATACCAGGAATTATCTAAACAACTATATTCTTCGACACAGATTGACAGAAATCCTGCAAGAATTGAAAAATAAGGAAAAATAGAAAAAAAATATTACGAAACAATAATAAGGAAGTTGATATTGAAATTAGGTACAAAAAAATAGAGGGCCTGCCCTGAACGGCAAGCTCTCGAGTATACCGGATTAGAAAATTTTAAGGATTGGAACCTGCTACTGTCGGGTAGTCAGGAGCCTTGGCAAAAGGCTCAAGGCCGATAATGTCTTTATTGCTGGTCCAGCCCATCATGCCAAACTTCATGGCATAAGCTTCATAACCAAGCTGGTTGAGGAACATGGTGGCTTGGCTGGCTGTGTGTCCCGTATAGCAGATGACAACAATCTTTTTGTCTTTAGGTAGTTTTTTCAGGTTTTCTTCCTTGGCAATTTCTGCGAAGGGAACGTTGATAGCTCCTTTTACATGTCCCTTAGCGTAATGTTCGGGCTTGCGAATGTCAAGTACAACATATCCCTGGTCGCCGCCCCTGATAACAGTATTATATACCTCGTCCACGGAAATTGTCGGCGCCCGTCCGGAAGTCAGATATTTTTCAGTTTGGGCCAGAATGATGTCTTCAGTAGTAGATTTGCCGGTATTTACTGCCGGCAATTCGTTGTTGGCTTCAGCTTCTACAGCAGCAGTGTCAACTTCGTAGTCAGCAGCTTTCGTAAAGGGTTCTATGGCAAGAACGTCTTTGTTACTGGTCCAGCCCATCATACCATATTTCATGGCATAGGCATCGTATCCTAACTGGTTAAGCAGCAATGTAACCTGGCTGGCTGTATGGCCGGTGTAGCAAATAACAACAACCTTTTTGTCCTTAGGTATTTTAGCCAGGTTTTCCTTCTTGAAGATTTCCTGATAAGGTATGTTTATTGCTCCTTTAATATGCCCTTTGGCATAATGTTCAGGTTTCCTGACACTCAAGAGGAAATAACTTTGGTCCCCGCCTTTTACAGCTTTTTCGTATACTTCTTCAACTGAGATAGTGGGCGCTTTGCCGGAACTTAAGTAAGCGTTGGTAGCATCAATAATCTTGGCTGTTTCGGAGCCGTCGGCAGCAGGTGTATTAGTGTTGTTCTCGGATGTGCTGTTTTCAGTGGTATCCGATTGGACCACTCCTTCCTCCTGTCCGCCACCGCAGCCTGAAAAAGTAAACGCTAGGCCTACCAACAGGACTAGGGCGAGAATGGACAACAGAAGCTTCTTCTTACCAGGCATGCAAACCCCTCCCATGACATTTTTTTGTCCCCGTTAAGGGGAAAAACATACTGCACAACATAGTAGTAATGGATAATATTAGTTCTTCGACACAAACCTACAAATTCCTGCAAATTGTCGATTTCTTTTGGTAATTTCCAGATAAAAATTAATAATATTTCTTACTAGTATTTTCGTAATTACGGGCCCACATAAAACCCCCGGCCATGAACCGGGGGCGGGTACGGAGAAGCAAACGTTTTTCACTGTAAAAGACGCTCGATTTTGGACTTATCAAAACCTATGACGACTTCGCCGTCGATTATACTGGTAGGCACGGCCATACTTTTGGTTTGTGTAATCATTTCCTCACGAGCAGTCGGGTCTTCGGCCACATTACGTTCCTTAAAAGAAACACCTTTTTCTGAAAGATACTCTTTCAGGTGCAGGCATGCCGGTCAGGTTGGCGTAGTAAATACAATAATTTCCTTACTCATTTATATGGTCTCCTTTCTTGAATAAAAAACAACATCTTTTTGTAGCATATATTACCCGGAATTCTATATATATATTCTTGACTACCGACATTGACTCAGATGACCGGAGGGTGTAAAATATAAATATAGCTGCTTGTCTTTTATGACAGCTTAATTTGGAGATGGTCTTATGTTAGTTTGTAGTTTTACTGCATGGGGCTTGAATAAAGTCTGGTCCGGTGAGGACATAGTCAGGGCCCGCAGGGTTTTGACTGCTGCTGATGCTATGATTGTCGGTAGGACAAATAAAAACGGAAAACAGATTTATGGATAAGAACGGCCTATTTTTGTGCCGTTCTTTTTTTCGCGTTGTCCAATTTTTTAATATAAAAAATTGTTTTTTGGCGGATTTTGGGGGCATGACATCAAAAACCATTAAAGCAAAGGGGGTATAGCCTGATTTTTCTAAACCGGTTTTCAAACTGACATTTAGAGTTTTTGACCCCATGGCAGGAAATAAAGCATGATTTCCTTAAATTTTAAAAATGGTGGGAGGCGTAGTAAATGAAAAATTATCAAGCAGGCCAGCTCAGAAACATAGGCATTGTTGCCCACGGGGGTGCCGGAAAAACAAGTTTGGTAGAAGCTATGCTGTTTAACACCGGAGCCATTAACAGGTTAGGAAGAGTAGAAGATGGAACGACCACGGCAGATTATCACCCTGAAGAAATAAAAAGGCAGATTACCATTCATGCCACATTGGTGCCGGTAGAATGGAAAGACTGTAAGGTTAATCTAATTGATACCCCTGGTTACGCAGACTTTATCGGCGACGTTAAAGCTACTTTGCGAGCGGTGGACAGTGCCGTTTTTGTAGTCTGTGCTGCAGCCGGAGTGGAAGTGCAAACGGAAATTATCTGGAATATAATTGACGGAGACAAAAAGCCCCGGGTAGTGTTTATAAATAAAATGGATCGGGAAAATGCCAGTTTTCAAAAAACTTTAGCCAGTTTACAGGACAACCTGAACGGAAACTTTGTGCCGTTACAGATCCCTATTGGGGAAGCCGAAACCTTTCAGGGTTTTGTTGATGTGGTGGAACAGAAGGCTTACCAATATGAAACTAACGGTAAGGTAAAAGAAGTAGAAATACCGGCGGGAATTAGCGGAGAGGTGGCAACTTACCGCGAAAAACTCATCGAATCGGCAGCAGAAATGACGGACCAGGCGCTGGAAAAGTATTTGAATGGGGAAGAGCTCACCAAGGAGGAAATTATTACCGGTCTCAAATTGGGTATAAAAGAGGGAAAAATAAATCCGGTTCTTTGCGGCTCTGCTAATAAAAACCAGGGCGCCGTGCAGTTACTGGATTTTGTCGTTAATTATATGCCCAGTCCTGAAGACAGAAGTACTGAACCTTTATCTGCTTTGGTCTTTAAAACTATTGTTGACCCCTATGTGGGCAAAATGAATTTTGTCCGGATTTACAGCGGTAGGCTTGCTGCCGATACGCCTTTATTTAACAGCACCAAAAACCAGGCCGAAAAGGTGGGGCAGATTTTATTTGTGCGGGGGAAGACTACCCAACCCATAACCGAAGCCTGGGCGGGGGATATAGTAGGTCTGGTAAAACTGCAGAATACAGATACCAACGATACATTGTGCCTGAAGGAGAAAGACGTCAAACTTGATCCTATAGTATTCCCCGTCCCTACTTTGTCGGTGGCCATCGCTCCCAGGACAAAAGGTGACGAGGATAAACTGGGGAATGCTATTCATAAGTGCCTGGAGGAAGACCCCTGCCTGCGTGTGGAAAAGAATATGGAAACCCATGAAACAATTTTAACCGGAATGGGCGAAGCCCACATTGATATTGTTTTGGAAAAAATGAAGCGTAAGTTTGGCGTTGATGTAGTTATGAAGGACCCACGGGTACCTTACCGTGAAACTATCAGAGCTACCGTAAAGGTGGAAGGTAAACATAAGAAACAGACAGGTGGACACGGACAATACGGCCATGTATGGTTGAGATTGGAACCTCTAATGGATAAAGAATTTGAGTTTGACGAAGAAATCTTCGGTGGCGCCGTGCCCAAACAATACATCCCGGCTGTGGAGAAAGGAATCCGTGAAGCGATGGCTGAGGGTGTGATAGCCGGCTACCCCGTAACAGGCATTAAGGCAGTGGTTTACGATGGTTCACATCATCCCGTTGATTCGTCAGAAATGGCCTTTAAAATTGCATCGGCCCAGGCTTTTAAAAAAGGTGTGTTGCAGGCAAAGCCAATATTGTTAGAGCCGGTTATGAATGTAGAAGTGACAGTGCCCGAAGGTTATATGGGCGATATTATCAGTGACTTCAATACCAAGCGCGGACGTATTCTTGGTATGGATCCGCTAGGTAAGTATACAGTGGTAAAGGCTCAGGTTCCTTTGGCAGAAATGTACAGGTATGCCATTGATCTAAAGTCTATGACCCAGGGCCGTGGCCAGTTTACTATGGAATTTGCTCAATATGAAGAGGTTCCGGCTCGGCTGGCCGAAGAAATAATTAACCAGGCAAGGGCGGCAAAGGAAGCGGCAGAAAAGTAAGAGGTTTTTCCATACTTTTAATTCTACCATGCTGTTTTTCCCCATATATTTTCTTGATAGGCATTCAGGAAAAGGGGGAAAGATATGGCTGGTAGGACTTTGCTTTTCATTATCAGAAAAAAAATGGTGGTACTTTTTATTGCTGCTCTTTTTTTGACAACGGGCCTTTATCACTGGGCTGCAAGCGCTTTGGCCCGTAAGGCTTATTATCCTTTACAGGGAAAAAAAATAGTGCTTGACCCGGGACACGGAGGAGTCGACAGCGGGGCCAACGATTCTTCCGGTTTTAAAGAAAAAACGGTAAACCTTGAAGTGGCTCTGAAACTTAGAGAGCTGCTGGTTCTTGGCGGGGCCGAAGTTATTATGACCAGGACTGATGACAGTGACGTAACGGAAAAAGGTGACCCTGGCAAAAAACGTTACCACCGGGATATGGACGGCCGCAGAAAATTAATGAATGAAAGTGGAGCCGATGTATTTATCAGTCTGCATGTAAATGCCTGTCGGGGGGCGCACAGAACCAGGGGAGCTTTTGTTTATTACCATAAAAATTCGGAATCTGGAAAAATGCTGGCCGAATGTTTGGCGGCCCAGTTAAACCATTATGTAGCCGATTACAAAAAAGAAGGGGAACTGGCTATTCATAAGGCGTGCACGGCCAACTATTACCTGCTTAGAAATGCTAAAATCCCAGCAGCTCTGGTCGAGATGGGTTTTATGACTCATCCCGAAGAAAAAAGGCTACTGTCAAACCAAGATTATCAAAAAGGGCTGGCCAAAGCTTTGGCCGACGGGTTACGGGATTACTTCTTGAATCAGGCGCTTAGTTCTTAGCATTTACGTAATTTAGGGGGTTGTTAATTTCCGGACTTTGCGGTATGATAATAACAAGAGAATGAATAGAATTTTCAGACAATACACCAATGCTTCAAGGAGGGACAGCAATGTCGAAACTGATAGCCGTTGCCGGAAAAGGCGGTACTGGGAAAACTACATTTACTGCTATACTTTTAAGGGAGTTAGTTAAAAACAAAAAAGCCGCCATACTGGCCGTTGATGCAGACCCCAACGCTAACCTGAACGAGGCTTTAGGGCTGGAAGTGGATACTACTATTTCTGACGCCGTCGACGAAGTAAAGTCCGGTCAAACAATTCCCAGCGGAATGACCAAAGAAGCCTTTATGAAATGGAGACTAAGCCAGGCGTTAATTGAAACCCAGTATATCGATTTATTGGTAATGGGTGTACCCGAGGGCTCCGGTTGTTATTGTTATCCTAACAACCTGTTAAGGGACCATCTAGCCAGTCTGCGGGATAATTATGATTATGTAGTGACTGATAATGAGGCCGGCCTTGAACACTTAAGCCGCCAGGTTATTCAGAACGTGGACTATCTCTTTATAATCAGTGATGCATCGGCCAGAGGAATTCGTTCCGCCGGTAGGGTTAACCAGATTGTCAAAAACCTGTCCACTCCTGTAAAAAAAGTATATCTTATAGTAACCAAGACAATGGAACAGGGTATAGATGATTTAATGGATGAGATTAAAGCAACAGGTGTGGAACTTATTGGTACCATTCCATATGACCCGATGGTAGCTGAATTTGACCTGAAGAGCAAACCATTGTTTGATCTTCCCGATGGTTCCGTGGCAGTTCAGGCTGTGCGCGAGATAATTCAAAAAACAGGCATCTAACTGGAGAAAAATTTGTGTACATTTACTCAGAAAAAGTTATAGACAAAGTTTCATATTGACTTCTTAAAAAGCAAGGCCGCCTCCCGTCCGAGCACTTAACTTGAGTTGAGTGCCGGACTTCCCGGCGGCCTTCGCCATCTTCAAACATTGAGTATATTTACTCAGAATTTTTTTGGGGGAACGGGTTGGGTGGGGCGGAGTTGGGGATAATAAAACCCGAAGGAGGTTAGAAAATGAAAGACGATAAGAACAGACGTGATGTACATGACTTTGTCCCCACGGAGTTGGGTTCTGCCATCCAGGCCAATGTGGCGGGCCGCCCCCTTGACAGGGAGATAATGATAGAAGATAACCCTGACCCGGCCAACCAGATCATGAATAAGGAGAAAAAGGTTGACGCACCTATAGCAAAAGAATGAAGACCGCATTAGAGGTTTCCAAAAAAAAGACAACTAACTTGTTTCAACCTGTTCGCGTTTATTTTGAGCAGGAGGCCCTTAATTATCCTTTGGGCAGACAAATCTACGAGCGGGTCCAAAAAGAAGGGACGGAAATTAAAATGGTCGGGTCCCACAACAGGGTTACGGGCATACCCGGTGATACGCCACAAATGAGTTACCGCGAAGCAAAAAGGACCTTGGTGGTTGGTGTGCGCAGAAGTAAAAATTTCGAATCCTGCAAACCCTCCGCGCACTACCAGTTGCCTTTAGTTACCAGTTGCCCGGGGATGTGTGAATACTGTTATCTCAATACCACTCTGGGTAAAAAGCCTTATGTCCGGGTTTATGTCAATATTGAGGAAATTCTGACCCGGGCCCGCGAATACATTAATCAGCGTAAACCCGAGATAACAATTTTTGAAGGGGCGGCTACATCGGACCCGGTGCCGGTTGAGTATTTGTCTGGGGCATTGCGCCGGGCCATAGAGTTTTTTGGGCAGCAGGAATACGGGCGTTTCCGCTTTGTCACAAAATTTACTGAAGTAGAGGGTTTGCTCAGTCTGCAACATAACGGCCACACCCGTTTCAGATTCAGTATTAACAGTGACCAAGTCATTTCACGTTATGAACGCCGGACCCCGCCCCTAAAGGAAAGAATACAGGCTGCGGGCAAAGTATTTAAGGCCGGATATCCGCTGGGGTTTATCGTTGCCCCCATTTTTGTATATGATGGGTGGCAGCAGGACTACAGAAAATTGTTTGAAGAGCTTTATTGTCAATTGGGCAAGGTACAGGACCTGACTTTTGAATTTATTACTCACCGGTTTACCAGACGGGCTAAGGCCAATATTTTAAGCCTGTTTCCGCAAAGTGACTTGCCGATGGAAGAACAACAACGGCAATTTAAATTCGGACAATTCGGATACGGAAAATTCATCTATCCTAAAGAAACGCTACAGGAAATAGAAAGCTTTATGAAAAGTATGGTGAAGGAATTCTTTCCCCAGGCAAAAACGGAGTATTTCGTATAGCTGCCGCTTTTTCAGCGGCAGCTATTTTTTTCAAAGGTGACGAGGAAAAAGTTAGTATTTGTCGAAATACATAGAAGATGTTACAAAATTTTGCTAAGGAGTGGTCTTATGGTTTTGGTTGATGTGCGAGGCAAGATAGTAGTAACATTGACAATTTTCATTTTTTTACTGAGCCTGCTCCCGGTTAAGCCTGTTTGGGCGGGGACGCCGAGCCTGACCATTTTGAGTCCGGCTGACGGGGCTGTAGTATACAACAATACTGTAAGTATAAGCGGCTATGTGAGCGATGTGGCCGCTTCGGGCCTACGGATCAACGGCGCCGTTGTAGCTTTTGATGCGGGAGGTCGTTTTAACTGGCCTGTAACACTAAATGCAGGAGATAATACAATCACTGTGACAGCCACCAGTTCCACCGGACATACCACCACCAAAACCGTAAACGTCTATTATGACTCCACTGCGCCACAGGTAGAGGTGACGAGTCACAAAACAAACGATGTTGTCTCATCGCCGAGTATAAATCTTCAGGGCGTTGTAAAGAACAGAACGGTTGGGACTGAGCTGTGGATAAACGGAAACAAAGCAGTCATTAATACCGATGACAGGTTTACTTACCCTTTAACCCTGAATCAGGGACTGAATACTGTTCATGTAAAAGTTACCGACGGCGGGGTAGTTACTTCCGAAACCTATCTCTATTTAACTTACAACCAGACGGCGCTGCTGGACAGTCTGCAGGTCAACGGCCTGCCCGCAACCGATTGGATGGTTGTAAATTCGGGGCATGTGACTGTTTCCGGTTCCATACTTACTCCGCTGAGCGGCACAATTAACGGCCGGACCGTCAGCGGATCCTTTTCTGAGGATTTTTTCCTTCAACCCGGTGAAAACAGTTTTACTGTCGATGTGGACAATGGCGCCTTAGTTAGAACATTTCGGGTCCTTTATGACAACGGCCAACCTTTCGTTTATAACCTCAATCCTGCTCCCGACTCAGTAATAACCAGTACTTCAGCCACAGTTACTTTAACGGGCGCCACCTTTGGAGCCACATCCCTGAAAATAAATGGGAACAGCGTTCCTTTAAGCGCTACAGGTACGTTTTCTGCCAATATCACCTTGACACCGGGTTTGAATAACATTCCCATGGAAGTAGGCAAAAACGGCTCAATTAACACCTATACTTACCGGTTAACCTATACTAACGGACCTGCCGTAACAATCACAGAACCGGCCGATGGATATGTCACCGGGAATAACACTATTACAGTGAAGGGCACGGTCAATGCCAATACCACATCCCTGAAGGTCAAAAACAATACCGGTTTAAATCCTGTCGAAGAAAATGTTCCCATTAATAGCGATAAATCTTTCAGCAAAACAATTAACCTTAAACCGGGATTAAACTCCATAACATTTACGGCGGCTACCTCGGGCGGAGTAACGGTGACCACTACTATTAAGGTTACTTACAGCGGTGTGCCGGTAATCAATGTAACAAGCCCTAACGTGAACGAAATAGTGTATTCCACTACAGTAACCATTGGCGGGCAAGTGTTCAATACTGTAAAAGACGGTTTAAAAATAAACGGGTCTGTAGTAGCTTTTGATGTCAATGGGAACTTTGCGAAAACCTTAACTTTAAATCAGGGAGATAATACTGTGACCCTGACGGCTACTGACGGTAATACTACGGTGACTAAAACCCTGATCATCAAATGTGATACCAGCCCAATTATAAACGTTACTGCACCCTCATCGGGTATTTCCACTCCCCAGACATCGGTTACTGTTACGGGGTATGCGTTTAATACGGATAAGTGGGGGTTTACTGTCAATGATGCTCTTGTTCCCTTAAGCGCCGATGGATATTTCTCGAAAACGGTGAACCTGACCAGAAAAGTAAACAATATAGTCCTTAAAGCCACAAAAGACGGGGTTACAACCGGTAAGACTATTGTAGTTTATTATACCGGAGACCCTGTATTAAAGATTGACTCACCCATGGACGGGTCCACTGTGACCACCGGTTACATCAACGTCAAGGGTACCGTTTACCCTGTAGACGGTTTGAACTCCTTTACTATGGAGTGTGACGGACGTACATACAAGGTAGTTCGTGACGGGAATACCGGGGCTTTTGACCAGCCTGTGAAATTAAAAGAAGGGGATAATGAAATCAAGATTACTGTTGATTACGGAGCAGACAAACCCCTGGAAAAAAAGTTAAAAGTTAAATATGATAACTCCCCCGGGGTGACAGTATATTCAATCTTTGACGGGATGACGGTCTTTTCCAACAAGCTTAAAATAACTGGCCAAGTTGAACGGACACAGGCCGGCGGATTGAAGATAAATAATGAGGTCGTCGATTTTGACCAGGGCGGGGATTTTTCCAAATCCGTAACTCTTGTCGCAGGAGCAAATTCTATCGATATATCCGCGACCGGAGGGAGTAAAACAACAACGAAAAAGTATACCGTTTATTACAACGACATCGCCAAAACCGGTGCGGAAGTTGAACTTACGGTGAAAAAAGGAGAAGAAACCAAGGCTTTCGGTGAGTTCCTAAATATAAAAACGGCCGGGAATGATTACGCCGAAAATACTCTCAATATGAAAATAGTTGACCCGGAAGATATCGAAGAACCACCCCTTTCCGCGGCCTACGTCGGGCCGGTAACAGACATTGATTTTGAGCGGGCGCCTCTCGAACCTTTTGTCCTGACATTAAAGTACGATAAGGTAATAAAAGATGCGCAGGCCCGTAGACTGTCGGTGTTTTATTATGATGAGGACAAAGATGAATGGAAGGTTCTGGGAGGGAAAATAAATACAGAAAATAAAACTATATCCGTTAAAACGGACAAAGAAGGAAAATATGCGGTAATGGTATATTTTAAAACCTTCGACGATATAATAAACCATTGGGCTGAGAAGGATATTGAGTATCTGATTTCCCAGGGAATTATTACAGGCCAGCCAAGTTCACGTTTCAATCCCGATGGGCTAATTACCAGAGCTGAATTTGCCACTATGTTGGCCAAGGCCTGCGGTTTGGACCCATACGAGCCGCAAAGCGAGTCCTTCCGTGATGTTGATGAGAATCATTGGGCTTTTCCCTATGTTGAGGCAGCGGTGCGGGCGGGTATAGTGAACGGCGTTTCAGCCAGCTATTTTGCGCCCGCCAGAACCATCACCAGGGAGCAGGCAGCCGTAATGCTGGCAAGGGCGGCAAATGTGGAAATGCTTGACAATGACAAGGCCAAGGAAGTTCTCGACAGCTTTGTAGATGGCAAAAAGGTTAGTAAGTTTGCTGATATAGAAGTTGCTTCGGTAGTAGAGGCCGGGCTTTTGCAGGGAACGGGAGAATACAGATTTCTACCTCAGGGAACTACTACCAGGGCCCAGGCGGCTGCTATGATGGTGCGGCTTATGGAAACACTGGCCGAACAAAAGAAATAGGCTCTAAAAAAGCTATGACATTATGGCAGAAACCCGGTTCGTACTCTATGTGAAATCGGGTTTCTGCCTTTGTTAATAATCTTTTGTTCTTTTTTAACAGGATTATTTGTTTTCATAGCGAAAAAAATAAAACGAGGTAAATCAGGAAATAAGTACTTCACAATTAATTTATTTAGGGGGTAACAATGTCCTTTGGTAAACGGTCAATCAGTATATTGTTGGTGGTTTTTTTTGTAATAACTGTTGTAGGAGGACCGGTTATTGCTCCGGTATATGCCCAGGAACCCGGTATTGTCGGAAAAGCCGGGGTTTTGATTGATGCCAGAAGCGGCCAGGTGCTTTACGCCAAAAACCCGGATCTCCGGCTGCCTCCAGCGAGCACAACCAAAATACTGACAGTGGCCATAGCGTTGGAGGAAGGGGATGTTAACGACAAAGTTACGGTAAGTAAAAACGCTGTAACGCAGGAAGGTTCATCTATTTATCTGACGGCAGGGGAAACCCTGACTCTGGAAGACCTGTTATACGGCGTACTTTTAAGCTCTGGAAATGACGCGGCTGTGGCTGTAGCCGAGCATATTGCCGGTTCTGTGCCTGCCTTTGTAGAGCTGATGAACAAAAAAGCGAAAGAATGGGGCGCAACAAATTCCAATTTTTGCAACCCTAATGGGTTGCCCAATGATGAACATTATACCACTGCCAGGGATTTAGCCATGATTGCCAAACATGCTATGGAATTGCCTTTGTTTCGGGAGATGGCCGCTACCAAGGTAAAGGAAATTAAACGGGCCGATCCGGCCAATTTCTTCAGACTCATAAACCATAATAAATTGTTGTGGCGCTATGAAGGGGCTAATGGAATTAAGACGGGCTACACAAGGGTTGCCCAGCAGTGCCTGGTTTCATCCGCAAAACGTGGGGACCAGGAGTTTATAGCGGTGGTTTTGGGTTCGGTGGGGAATAACATTTGGACAGATTCTATGGCCCTGCTTGACTATGGATTTAAAAATTTCCGGACAACCAAACTTGTCGAGAAAGGCAAGTTCATACAGGAGATTTCTGTCAAAGACGGGACAGGTAAAGTGCGGGTTGTCACGGAAAAGGAACAATACTTTACCGGCAAACTGGCGGACAATGAGGTTCCCAAAGCAAAAACCATTATTTTCAAGGGATTGGCTGCTCCTATCAAAAAAGGCCAAAAGGTCGGATATATTACTTATAACTTCGGCGATAAGGAAATCGGGCGCGTATATTTGGTGGCGGCCAATGCCGTTGATAAAAAAGTGATGGTGGAAAGGCACCCTTGGATACTGCCGGTGGCAGGAATCACCCTTTGTCTGGGGTTTGTAATAACATGGAACAGGAAACGCGCTTTACGGCGGTACAGAAAAGGTTTCAAACATTTTTACAGGGGCCCCATCAGGTAAACGGCAAAAGTTAGAAAGGGTTGGTTTGGTAAAATGGATGTAAAATTGTTTTTTGAAGCCTTTTGGGATGAGATAATCAAAGTTACGACAGCTTTTGTAACATGGGGTCTCGGGGTTGTATTTATGATTTTATATTGTTTTTTTCTGGTATGGCTTCAGAAGACTTTTGGTCTGTACCTGACAATTGTTGGAGCCCTTTTTTTTCTTACTGTTGCTTTCTTTTTAATTGATTTATGGTGGAGTTATAACCGGTTCAAACATATTAAACGTATGAAAGATATAGGTTAGTTAAATAAATTGGTCTATTTGGGAGATACTATTTATTGAGGTGAAAATATGGACCAAAACCCCAAAAGACCAGATTTGAAGTTGCTTAAAAGTTCTGCATTAGAAATTTTGCATGACCAGATTATGAACAGGCTGGACACACCGGAAAAAGCTGGAATTAAGAGCTTGCTGGCTAAAAATAACCGGCTCTTGAAAAAAGTATTTTATAACTACATGTCGGAACACAAAACGGGTAATGTCAAGGATATCATGGTTGCCCTGGATAACCTCCTGGATATTCATGCCAGGGAGTGTTATACCATCGGTTACCTGGACGGCATTGGTCATAAACGCTCGGAAATTAAGCTAAAGACCTGAGCCGCGGCTCAGGTTTATTTTTTGCTCCGGTTCTGCCAAAAGAAGGAACTTTCCATCTCCTTGTCGAAAAATAACGAATTAAGTACTTGCACGTTATATCTAAGTCGGATTAGGGGAGAGTGGTAGTCTTGTTAAAGCGCAGCTTCGGACTAAAACTGGTTGTGGTGTTTGTGATAATGCTGTTTTTTGTGGCCACCGGGGTCGGACTTTACGCGCTGAATAACATGGATGGTCAGATGAAAGCGTTGATTAGTGAAAAGCTTATGTCTGATATAGCGACTGGGAGTGAGCTGCTGGAAGTTATCTATCCGGGGGATTGGTATGTTCGGGGCGGCAATCTTTACAAAGGCGATTTGCAGATTGCCTCTGATTTTCCTTTTGTTACTAAACTGGCTAAGTTAACAGGAGATACTGTGCAGTTATATTTTAGAGGGCAACTGTTGGCCGGAAGCACCGGTGATGTGAATAAGGAAGGGTTTGGGGGGCAGGAATTGGAGCGCCTGGCGCGGTCTACCAGGGCCGGGCTGGAAAGTATTGCCGGTAATCAGGTCGGGGTCAGGCCAATTGTTACAAAGAGCGGGGAGCAGGTCGGGTTTTGGATCGTAACTGTTCCTGCTAACAGGCACAAGGTGATGATCCGGAACCTGCAGATAAAAATGATGGCGGGAGCCTACTTTGCGCTTTTTGTAACCAGTTTTATATTTTACATGATTACCCGCATCATTTCCAAGCCGATAAACCAGATAGTAGACGGAATGACCAACGCTGAAAAAGGCGATTTATCTGTCAAACTGGATATCGATACCCAGGACGAATTCAGTTTTCTCGGCGAAAAATTTAACAGCATGATTGACCATATTGGTGTACTGGTTAATAATATAGTGACCATTGCTGAAAAAGTTGCTAATCATGCCGATACTCTTAATTTCGGCGCAGCCGAATCTTCCAAGATTACGGAGCAGATAGCCCAGACTGTCCAGATGGTGGCTACGGGAACGGAAGACCAGTCCAAAAGTATAGAACAAACATCACTCACCATTAACGAGATGTCCAAGGGCATCCAGCAGGTTGCCGGCAATTCCCAAAACGTATTAAACGCCTCCCATGAAGCTAACGAAGCTGCCCTGGAGGGCGGTAAGGCTGTTGAAAATGCCATTAAACAAATGGCGTCCATAAGTACAACTGTAAATAATTCAGCTTTAACTGTCAGGGCATTGGGAGAAAGGTCCCAGCAGATTGGTTACATAGTGGATATAATCACGGGTATCGCGAAGCAGACCAACCTACTTGCCTTAAATGCTGCCATTGAGGCAGCCAGGGCCGGGGAACAGGGCCGGGGATTTGCGGTTGTAGCGGAAGAAGTGAGAAAATTGGCGGAACAGTCGGGAGAGGCCGCAAAACAAATAGCCGACCTGGTGAAAGAAATTCAGGAAGATACAGAGCAGGCGGTTCAGGCCATGGAATCAGGTTTGCAGGAAGTTGCTAACGGAACAGTGGCTGTAAATAATGCCGGCGAAGCATTTAAAAATATTATGAATACTATATCCAAAGTAGTGGACCAGATCCAGGAGGTTTCCGTAGCTGCCGAAGAGATGGCTGCCGCTGCTGGACAGGCAGTTGCCGCTATTCAAAACGTTGCCAGTATTTCCGAGGAAACAGCCGCCAGCGCCCAACAGGTGGCTGCAGCGGCTGAAGAACAGACTGCATCTGTGGAAGAAACGGCAGCCTCAGCCAGTGTTTTGGCGGACCTGGCCAATGAGCTCAGGGAAAGTGTCAGCCGTTTTAAAGTATAAGGGAAAAGCAGGCCTGGCCTGCTTTTTATGTCGGGCAGGGCCCTGGTCTTAATCCGGCACTATCCTTTCCAGCAGGGCGGCGAACTGCCTGATAAACGGGAGTACTGCCAGCGAGCTGATGACGTTGAAAATGGTATGCGCATTGGCAATCTGGCGGGGCAGGCTATCGGCAGTTATGGTTAACAGGTTGCTGAACGGAGCAATTAAAGGAAAGAAGATCAGTACACCTACCACATTTAAAAGAACGTGAGCCCACGCCACCCTTTGCGCTGCAGGTGAACTGCCGATGGCTGCCAGTATTCCGGTAATACAGGTGCCAATGTTACTGCCCAGGACCATGGCTATTGCCATGGGCAAGTCTATCAGTCCCTGGTGAGACAAAGCAATGATAATACCGGTGGTCGTGCTGCTGCTGTGGATTAACGCTGTAACTGTTATACCTGCCAGAAGTGCCAGGAGATGCGATTGCCCCAGCGAATGCATTACGGTGTTAAACAAGGAAGAATTTTTTAGGGGCTCCATGGAGCCGGTTATTACGCCAATGCCCAAAAACACGATACCAAACCCCACAATTGACTGCCCCAGGTAATACCAGCCCTTCCTCCTACTCCAGGTCATGATGATGGCGCCTAATCCGATAGCGGGGAGGGCCAGGTCATTCAGGTTAAAGGAAATGATTTGCGTTGTTATACATGTACCTATATTAGTGCCCAGGACAATGCCCAGGGCCTGGGTAAAGCTGATAACTCTGGCATTTACCAAACCTATTGTCATTACCGTAATCGCAGTGCTGCTTTGAACTAACATGGTAATTATGGTGCCGGCCAGGGTACCCATAGCCGCGGTTCGGGTAAGGGTATGCAGAGCCTGCCGCATTCGGCGTTGGGCTACATTTTCCAGACCCGTTTTCATAAACTGCATGCCAAACAGCAACAGGGCCATGCCGGCGCTCAGTTTCAACAAAACAGTCATATTTTACCTCCGGTTTAAGAGGTTACAATAACTCTTATGTGGGATATGCGAAAATATGACGGACAGTCATAAACCAAATACTACTATTGACTGTAGTACCAATATGTAGTATGATGTTCTTACAGATATATAGGGAGGGAATGAGGGTGAAGTTTTTCAAGAGCCTGATTTCAGATTTCAAACCTCATAAAATGGGGCTGAAAAAGGTTTTGGGTGATTTAGAAGCCGATATTATGGGAATTATTTGGAAAGAAGGCAAGGCTACTGTTAGGGATGTATATGAAGCGCTTCGGTTACAAAGAGAGATAGCCTATACTACTGTAATGACCATTATGGGCAGGTTGGCGGAGAAGAATTTGCTCACTAAAGAACCTTTGGGTAATGCTTATGTCTATACGCCCACAGTATCCCAGGAGGAATTTTCCAAGCAAGTTGTCAGTGAAGTGCTTGACGGGCTGTTAGAAGAATTTGCTGAACCTGCGATATCCCATTTAGTTGAGAGGATTAGCTCGGAGGATGAAAATAAGATCGCCGAACTGGAGAAGCTTATCAGGGAAAGGCGGTCCAAGGGGGCTAAGTAAAAATGGATTTCAAACTATTTGTTTCCCAGGTAGCCCACCCCTTTATTTTATATGTATTATTCGGAACTCTTTTTTCCTATGTCCTGATAAAGCAGTTATTTAGGATGCCGAGGTTTCAAAATGCCAGGGCAAAGGTATACATGCTGTTTATTCCCCTGTTGCTTCCCTTTGGCGCGTTTATTATACTGCAAACTACTCGGTACCAGCAGTGTATCTTAACTGTTGATTATAACCATAAGACATTTAATATGATAAACCAGTGGCTTTGTTCCATGGGAAATGTCTTAGCCACTTATATAACGCCGCTGTTTCTTCTTACAGGCGCCCTGGCCATCTTTAAGGCTATTGTCAGCCTGATAGCCTGCAACAGGATGATTCGGCGTTATGGTTTTGCCTTGCCGGAAAATTTCCCGGTGTTGTTCAAAATCTTAAAAGGGCTATGCCATAAAGCAGATATTGCGGTACCAAGGGTACTTGTCACAAGGGATCGGTTTGCCCGGTCTTTTACCTTTGGTTTTAAAAAGCCGGTAATTGTTCTTTCCCAGGGACTTATTGACAACCTAGATGAAGATGAACTGGAAGCGGTATTGGCCCATGAACTTGCTCATATCATCAGGTCTGACTCAATTTTAAACTGGATTACCGTCTTTTTAAGAGACGTAATGTTTTTCACTCCGGTAATGTACTGGCTCTTCCGGGATCTGTCCCAGGAAAAAGAGCATGCCACTGATGATATAACCATAGCCTTATCAGGGAAACCGCTTGCCCTGGCGGGCGCCCTTATAAAAGTTTGGCGCATGTCACCGAAGAATATTTGGGCTTCCATAGCCCTGGATAACTTTATGCCTTATCCTAATTTTGCGGCCGGCGAAGGCGCTTTGGAAGGAAGGATTACCCGAATCATAGACCGCGATGCATACAGGGAGACAGGATTGAGTAAAATTCTGCTTCCCCTGATTGCAGTGGCAGGCAGCAGTTTACTGCTGCTGTATCTGGTTTGTTAATGAAAAATAATTACAACATCAAATTAGCAGTTGACTTTAAAATTAATAAAAATTATTATATGTTTAGTAGTACTAAAAGGTGTAGTAGAATAATGTTTGAGGAGGTATTTTTGTGAGCAGAGCAGATAAAAAAGCGAAATTTACTGAGCAAAAATCAAGAAAGGCCTCAACGATGTTTCTTATTGGTGTAGGTGTTATTATTGTGGCTGCTGTTGGTTTCTTTGCTTTAAGGAAGCCGCAAGGGATTGAAGGAACAGTAAATGTTGGCGCAACAGATTACACCAACCAGTCTATAGAAATGACCGAGATTAAACCTGAAATAACCGATACAAAAGTGGTTGTTAATATGGACGACATCAAGAACAACAAGATAGTTACTTTCAACGTTCCCGGAATATCTTTTACTTTGAATAATGGGACTCCGTTTAATTACCTTCCCCTGGTGGCCTATGTTTCTCCGCAAGGAAACGTGGTTCTGGCAAGAAGCCTTTGTGAACCGTGCAGTGGTACCAGGTTCCACATTGAAGGGGAAGAGTTGGTCTGCAACGCCTGCGGCACTAGGTGGTCTCTGGAGAATTTGCAGGGAATTTCAGGCGGCTGTCCGGAGTACCCACCGGAAACTGTTAAATACCAGGCAGACGGTAACAAAATGGTCATTGATATGCAAGTCTTGAAAAATTGGCAGCCACGGCCAATTTAGAAAAAGATGATGCACATTACCGCAACTTTTTCCAGTGCAGTGTTATTTTCAGTCCGGTAATAATTGCCAACCTGCTGTAACTAATATTTGGTTTTATACCTCACGGGGGTGTAACAAATGGCCGAAACCGAAAAGCCTGCTCATGCAGATTGCGCTGAACCGGGGCCGGGAGATCATAGGCACTTTGAAGAAATAAGTGAAGAGTTGCTAAGGCTTAACAAGAGGGAAAGGCTTTATTCCCGGGCCTTGGTTGGTATCGTTGGATTTGTCGCAGTTGCAGGAATTGCAGGCTTTATCATTAAGGGTTATCCTGTTATAAACGGTACGCGGGCTTTTCCTAAACAGTACAATGTTTCCGGGGTTTCGTTTACCCCTTTGGATAATTATGCACAGGCAGGTAGCGGCAGCAGCGGCGGCGCCTGCAGCTTGTCTGATAGTGGGAGTGAGTGCTGCCAACAAATGGGCGGAAGTACCGCAGCAAACAACCTCCTGGCGTTAGAAAAACAGGCTTTGCAGAAATATCGGCAGGATAGTGCCCAAAATGCCGCAGCCGTATCAGGTATAAAGGCTAAAGCTACCGATTACGGTTGCCATATACAAATAGATATCATAGATAGCCAGGGACAAATCATTGCCAGTTACGGTTACCAGGGAGGTCCATTATACCGGATTCAATAAAGGTTAGCTTGTAAAGGCGGTGCTTTAAGTGAAGCTGCACAATATTGCAATAAATAACCTTCGGCGCAGAAAAACCAAAATGGCTTTCTTGATCGCCGGGATGGTCATAGGTATCGCAACGATTGTTACATTGTACACAATAACTACTGCCATGGAGCAGGAAATTGCGGACAAGTTTGACCAAATCGGTTCGAACATGACGGTGGTGCCGCAATCAGACTCCCTAAGTATGTCTTATGAAGGCGTCAGTGCTTCTGATGTGGGCGGCAGCGTAAACCTGATGACAATGGACGATGTGGCCAAAATCAGAACAATAAAAAATAAGGAGAACATAGCTACTGTAGCTCCTAAGCTCCTGGATTCCCTGGAAGTTGAAAAGAAGAAAAGGCTGGTCATGGGTATACAGTTCCCCGCTGAACTCAGGTTGAAAAAATGGTGGAAGATAAACGGTAGCAAGCCGGAGAATGAAAAAGATATCCTCCTCGGGTCTGAAGCTGCCCGGGCGCTCGGGAAGAAACCGGGAGACCAACTGGAGATTGGCGGGAGCCGGTATAAGATTGCCGGGGTGCTGGAGCCAACGGGGAACCAGGAGGATTCGGTGATTTTTATGGATTTATCGACCTTGCAGGCGCTGACAGGAAAAAAGGATGCGGTCAGCTTTGTAGAGGTTGCTGCACTTTGTTATACATGCCCTATCGAAGAGATAACCAGGCAGATATCTGAAAAACTGCCAAACACCAAAGTTACGGCTATCAGGGAGGCGGTGCAGGCCAGGAAGGACTTTGTGGACAGGTTCAGCCAATTGGGAATTTCCGTTTCCATCATAGTGCTTGTGATAGGTTCCCTGGTTGTCCTGACCACGATGATGTCTTCCGTTAACGAACGAACCAGAGAAATTGGCATTTTTCGAGCGATAGGATTCAGAAAAAGCAGTATCGTTGCTATAATTCTTATGGAAGCCGGCATTATCAGCATAATAGGGGGGTTGGCCGGGTACCTGGTCGGTATGGCAGCTGCTAAATTTACTGCACCGGTAATTGCCCAGATGGAAGTAATTATTTCCTGGAAATACGAGACAGGGCTTGCTTCTCTGGTAATTGCCATAATTGTCGGTCTGCTGGCCAGCTTCCTGCCTGCCTTGCAGGCAGCTCGCCAGGACCCTGTGGAAGCCCTTCGCTATATGTAGTTTAAGCTTGTTGCGTGTAAAGGTTGAAGTGCTGTGGACGTTTGGAAAGTCATAGTATGCTGGGGGCTTAGGTGTTAGTCCATGAATTTTAAGGGGGACTGCTTAATGAGTTTGATTCGGGTAAATAACGTTAAAAAGGTATATAACGGCGGGGAAGGTGAAGTTGTAGCGCTGGGAGGTATAACTTTTGAAGTGCAGGAAGGGGAGTTTATTGCTTTAATGGGGCCTTCCGGTTCCGGTAAAAGTACTCTTCTCACCATACTGGGGGCTATGAATCCGCCGACTTCCGGCCAGGTAATAATTGATGATATAGACGTTTATAGTCTACCTAATGAAAAACGGGCGGATTTCCGCAGTGAGTATCTGGGCTTTGTATTTCAGCAGTTCCAACTCATACCTTACTTGACTGCCCTTGAAAATGTCATGTTACCCCTGGCCATCACCGGGAAATCTAACCGGGAACAGGTGACCATGGCTGAGCGTGTTCTTGAAAAGGTAGGCTTGGGTAGCAAGAAAAACAGGCTTCCCAACCAGTTGTCCGGAGGTGAACAGGAGCGGGTAGCTATTGCCAGAGCGATAGTTAACGAACCGCCAATCCTATTCGCCGATGAGCCTACCGGTGCACTTGATACTAAGACAGGCGAGGAAATAATGGAACTGTTTAAACTTCTTAACCGTGACGGGCAGACCATCATTATGGTTACCCATAACCCCGAGTTCTTGTCTCATGTCAAAAGGGCCATCTTTATACGGGACGGAGTCCTTGATGAGACCAAGCACCCAGGGAAGAAAATGGCTGTCTAGGGCAATAAAGGTGCGTTAAGAAATTAGGGGGAAGGCTAATGCAGTTGACAGATATAGCATTAAAGAACCTGCAGCGTCGGAAATCCAGGATGTTATTCCTGGTATTTGGCATGGTTTTCGGGATTGCCACCATTGTAACCCTGTTTACTTTAACCGGCGCCATGGAGAAAAGCATCAACAAAAAAATCGAAGAAACAGGGTTAAAGCTGGCTATAACCCCCCAAACGGATACCGTTTCATTCTCGGTAGGCGGTATTCCCGTTGTTACAGGTGTTTCTTATAACGTAAAAGAACTGCCGCCGGACCTTTTGGACAAAATTAATTCTATAAATGATGCCGCTAAAATAAAAGTGGTCGCTCCCAAGGTTATGGGCGTTACCCAAATCAACGGCATAAAGGTTCTTGCCGTGGGCGTTGATTTTCCCAGTGAATGGAAGATAAAATCCTGGTGGGAAATAAGCGCTGGAGGCCGCCCCGATAAACCCGGCGAGGTTCTTGTCGGGGCCAAGGCCGCCGAAAAGCTGGGTTTAGTTGTTGGTAAGACTGTTGAATTAAATGAGCAGACTTTTACTGTGTCAGGAATACTGGCAGAAACCGGGGAAGAAGAAGACGGGATTATTTTTCTCAGTATAGAGGATGCCCGTAAAGTATTAGGAAAACAGAACAGTTACAGTTTTGTTGAAATAACCACCGTAAAAGATGAGCAGGTAGCGGCAAGCATATCGGCGGCAATTGCCAAAAAGGTACCTGGAGCAAGGGTCAGCATAGTTAAGGAAGCCGCTGAGGCCCGGCAGGAGTTGGTGGGTAAATTCAGCAAGTTCTCGTTGGTGGTATCACTTGTAATGGTCATAATTGCCGCTCTTATTATTACCACTACCATGATGGCCTCAGTAAACGAAAGGACCCGTGAAATAGGTATTTTCAGGGCCATCGGGTTCAGGCAGGCTCATATCAGTCGGATAATTTTGACAGAAGCGGGTATAGTATGCGGTATCAGTGGTATTATTGGTTACCTGGCGGGTATGGGCGTGGCCATCCTGATTGCCCCCCTGTTCAACACTTTTGAACTGGAGATTTATTGGAACCTCTTTTTCGGAGCCGCCGTCGTGGTAGGAGCAATAGCGCTTGGGCTAATTGCCGGCCTTTACCCTGCCTCTAAAGCATCTAAGCTTGACCCGACTGAAGCTTTACGGTTTATTTGATCAACATTCACCTTTAAGAAATGAGTTGCTGTTACAACGGTTGTTTTACCGTTCCATTGGTTATATTGGGCCACCAGCCGCTTTGTTAAATTACTTTTTGGCTGTTAAAAGATAGCGGAAGCTACTTTTAACGGCTTTTTTGTTTCACTAAAAAAGAACATATAGTATAATAAAATCAACTTATTGTTTCACCGTTACCGTGCTAATAGAACTGCGAAAATTGAATATATATTTTTATGTATTTCGAAAACCTTGGTAAAGGAGGCAGCAGTTTGATTTTAAAGGAAATTCTGGCCGCCAATAAGCTCTTTGTCAGTGAGTATAAGGATTTGATAAAGAAGGTTTCCAGTAAACCCAAAAAGCAAGTGGCCATTTTTACCTGTATGGATACGAGACTGGTGGAATTCCTGGAGCCTGCTCTCGGAATTCGCAGAGGCGATGCCAAAATTATTAAAAATGCCGGCAATACTATCAGAGACGGTTGTACGGATGTTATTCGAAGTCTGGCGGCGGCGGTTTACCTGATGGGGGTAAAAGAAATCCTTGTGATTGGCCATTTGGACTGTGGTATGGCCACTGTGGAAGAAGGGGTTCTGATTACCCGCATGCGGGAAGCGGGGGTGCCGGAAGAAGAACTTCAAAACATGAATATCCTTGCCTGGATCGGCTCTTTTAATGATACGGAAGAAAACATTCGGCATGCTGTCGAAACCATTCGGCGTTCGCCTTTAATTCCCCGCGAAGTTCCTGTGCACGGGCTGCTTTTTTGCCCGGACAACGGGGAAATCAGAGTAGTGGTGAACGGATATGCCCCAAATACTGAGGGGTAACCCCTTTAACTGAAACTAATACGAAGGACGGTAGGAGGTAGGAGTCTTGGGTATACCGGGTATATTTTTAACTGCTTTTATAGTAGGTTTTTCGGGTGCCATGATGCCGGGACCTTTATTGACGGTCACCATAAATGAAAGCCTGCGTCGGGGAGCGAAAGCCGGTCCTCTTTTGGTTCTCGGTCATGCTGTTTTGGAACTGGTGCTGGTTACTGGCATGATTCTTGGCCTCAATTTGGTTATAAAGAAACCGGCAGTTACAGCAGTGATTGGGATTGCCGGCGGGGGTTTCCTATTTTTCATGGGCTTTGATATGGTGAAGAATGCAGTAAGGGGTACTATTTCCTTAAACCTGGAGGGAACAGGGGAACAGAAGGGGTTTGGTCCTGTTATGGCCGGAATTCTCACCAGCCTTTCCAACCCTTACTGGTCGCTCTGGTGGGCGACTATCGGGCTGGGTTACCTGACGATGGCCCGGAAGTTTGGATTGGCTGGCGTGGCTTTGTTTTTTGTAGGGCATATATTGGCAGACTTTGCCTGGTATACACTGGTTTCGGGCGCTGTCGCCGGGGGACGGCGGTTTATCAGCAACAGGGTGTACCGGGGAATTATAGCGGTGTGTGGTCTATTTCTCCTGGGGCTCGCGTTGGATTTTTTGTGGGGCGGAATCAGGTATTTTATTTAACGTCAACTCAAAGGTAATAAAACAGGCAAGGAATGGTTTATTTTAAGTCGGAGCTGGCTGGGGCATTACTTTTTTTGATGCTGCACTCATGGTGTTGAAGAAGGTAATGACATTGATGGAAATCGACAATTAGTGGGAGGAGAGATATGTCCAAAACCATAAAAATCCTGTCCATTGACGGCGGGGGCATCCGGGGCATCATCCCGGCCCTGATTCTGGCTGAAATCGAACAGCGTACCGGTAAACCCATATGTCAGATGTTCGATTTGATTGCCGGCACATCTACCGGCGGCATTTTGGCCCTGGGGCTGACCAGACCTGATGATACGGGGCAGCCGGCTTACCGGGCGGAAGACCTGGTCCGGTTATATAAAACCGAGGGGCCGGTTATTTTTTCCCGGTCCGTATGGCACCGCATCCGGGCTATGGGCAGTATTGTCGAGGAGAAGTATCCGGCTGACGGTATAGAAAGTGTGCTTGACCGGTATTTCGGAACGACCAGGCTGAAGGATGCGCTGACAGAGGTGCTGGTGCCCAGTTATGAAATAGAAAGAAGGGTACCCTTTTTCTTTAAGAGCCGATACGCCAAAGAGAAACCGGAGTACGATTTTCCCATGAAAACTGTGGCCCGGGCTACATCGGCAGCGCCGACCTATTTCGAGCCGGTACAGATTATTACCGATGACGGGCTGGACTATTACGCATTGATTGATGGCGGCGTATTTGCCAATAACCCGGCCCTGTGTGCTTATGCGGAGGCTATCAGGATGTTCCCCGGGGCCGAGGACTTTGTTCTGGTTTCACTGGGCACTGGAGAGCTGACCCGCCCGCTTCCCTACGAAGAGGTAAAGGGATGGGGCCTGTTCCGGTGGGCGCAGCCTATTCTGAACGTGGTTTTTGACGGAGTAAGCGACACCATCGACTACCAGTTGCAGCAGTTGCTGCCAGACAGAAACGGTCAGAAAAGGTACTATCGTTTTCAGACCAGGCTCGACGAGGGCAATGATGACCTGGATGATGCAAGCAATACAAACCTTCGTGTATTGCAGTTGTTGGCGGAAACGCTTATTCAAGGGCAAAGCCGGGAAATAGACCGCCTGTGTGAGCGGTTGACAGCGTTGAAATTATGACAAATATTGACATGCTTTACCGGGGCATGCTACAATATAATAACAAAGCATTGGACAAACCGTAGATTGGAGCCGACGTTTAACCATGATTCAAAGGTATCGTGACATGAGCTTTAGTCTGTTTCTGAACTTGTAGCAGGTAATAACTGCATATGCTTATCTGCTGATGGCAAACTTGTTGAAAGACAGGGGCGCAGACCATGCTCCGGAATGTCCGGTTTATAAAGGAGTTATGGTTGAAATGGACTAAGGAATGTGTAAGAAAACATCTTCATCGTTATCAGGGTTTTGTGAAATATATGAAAACAGCCTTGCAGGTCCTGAGCTTGAAAACCTTGTTTTTTAAGCAGGGACAGTCCTTCAGAAAGTATGCCGCACAAGGCATGCTTTTTTTTTACATAATTCAAGGTCAGAAAAATTTACGGCCAGTCTTTTTCTTCAGTTTTTTGATTTACCGGATTTTTTTCACCCTTACTGCATAAAATTATCAGCGTGGGCCTACCGCATGAGATGTTGTTGACTGCCCCGTGTAATTTTCACACTATTATGACTATTAGTGATTACAGTATTTTTTACCATTTTTCTGAAGGAAAATTTTCTTAAGAGGAGAAAAGTTTTACTAAGTAAGCTAAATGCTTTGAGTACCGCGGCATAAGGATATTTACGCGGTTAACGGTGAAGGGGGAGAGGAACTTGCTTTCACACAGCACGGACAGTTATTTTCCGCACAATTATAACAAGAATCACTTAGTATTACTAATAAGAGACCCCTATTGTTTATTTGCCTACTGGGAATTTTCCGAAAAGCAGCGCAGTGTTCTGGCTGAGGAATATAACTGTTCCTGGGGAGAAGTCCCGCTCATTATGCGGGTCTACGATGTAACAGGGATCAACTTTAACGGAAGAAATGCTCACAGCTATTTTGATATAGCTATCCATGCAATGGCGGATAACTGGTACCTGCATCATATGAAGGCGAATACTTCTTATTGTGTGGATTTGGGAGTTATTACTCCCGATGGACGCTTTATTACTATATTAAGGTCAAATACTGTGACTACGCCAAGAGATTCTCTGGCCGACGGCAGCGGGTTAGTCTGGGCCGACCTGCTTGACAGGTCAGAATTGGTTAAGGTAGAAACATTGAGCAGCTATAATTTATTCAAAAAAGTTAACCTGGAATCTAACGCGCAATCAGTACCATGACCCGGAGGAGGAAATGCCCGTGGCCAAAGGTTATTTAGCAATGGTTCTTCATGCCCACTTACCTTATGTAAGGCATCTGGAAGAAGATACCTACCTGGAAGAAAACTGGTTTTTTGAAGCCCTTACGGAATCATACATACCATTAATTGATGTTTTTGACGGCTTAATCAGGGATAATGTTGATTTTCGTATTACCATATCTCTTTCACCGCCGTTAATTTGTATGATGACGGATCCTATGCTGCAGCACCGGTATTTAAAACGTTTGCATAAACTGATTGAACTGGCCGAGAAAGAAGTAATAAGAACAGAGGGGCAGCCTGAGTATCACAGGGTTGCCCAAATGTATCTGGAAAAATTTAAGGGCATCCGAAAAACCTATGTTGACAAATATCGGATGGATTTGGTTAAAGCGTTTAAGCAACTGAGGGATTCGGGCAAGGTCGAAATCATTACCAGCTGTGCTACCCATGGTTACCTGCCCCTTATGCTTACCAAGCAGGCTGTACGGGCCCAGGTTAAAACAGCTGTAGACCTATTTGTTTCTGTATTTGGCACAGGACCAAGGGGTATATGGCTGCCGGAATGTGGTTTTAACCCCGGCGTCGATGAGATTCTGAAGGAATTCGGTATCAAGTATTTCTTTGTGGATACCCATGGCCTGCTTTATGCCACGCCCAGACCATATTATGGGGTACATGCGCCTTTGTACACTCCTGCCGGAGTGGCGGCTTTCGGGCGCGATGTGGAAACCTCCCGACAGGTTTGGGATATGCAGACGGGTTACCCGGGAGATTTTTATTACCGGGAATTTTACCGCGATGTTGGCTACGACTTGGATATTGATTATATAGGCCCGTATATTTTTCAAAACCGTATTCGCATAGATACCGGTATTAAATATTACCGGATTACCGGCAAAACAAATTACAAAGAGCCTTATCAGCCGGATATTGCCCGGGATAAAGCGGCTGAACACGCCGGAAATTTTATGTTTAACCGGGAAAAGCAAATTGAACATCTGGCGGCGAACATGGACCGTGAGCCTATCATAGTTGCTCCCTATGACGCGGAACTTTTCGGCCATTGGTGGTACGAAGGTCCGCAGTGGCTGGATTTTCTGCTGAGAAAAATTTGTTACGACCAGGACACTTTCAAAACAATTACTCCCTGGGAATACTTAAATAAATACCCGAACAACCAGGTGGCAAAGCTACCCATGTCCAGTTGGGGACACAAGGGATTTAACGAGGTTTGGCTTGACCCGGCCAACGATTGGATTTACAGGCATCTTCACCAGGCCGAGGAGCGGATGCTGGAACTCGCTAATATGTTCCCGCAGGCGGGCGGCTTATATAAACGGGCTTTAAACCAGGCTGCGAGGGAACTACTGCTGGCTCAAAGCAGCGACTGGGCCTTTATTATGAAAATGCAGACAGCGGTAGATTACGCCGTAAGAAGGACCAGGGACCACATCGCGAAGTTTAACCGTCTTTACTGGGCCATCAAAGAAGAACGCCTCAATGAAGAAGAAATCAGCGCCTTAGAAGCGCAAGACAGTATTTTCAGCAATATAGACTACCGTATGTATTCCCATCACAGCTCAAAAATTATTCCCTTTCCTTTACGCACCAGAAATATATTCCTGCGACACGACAGAATCTTTATGCTGTCCTGGGAATTTCCGCCTAAAACTGTGGGCGGTTTAGCGCGGCATGTTTACGATCTGTCCAGGGCTTTGGTCAGACACGGCCAGGAAGTGCATGTAATTACTTGCCATGTTCCGGGCTGCAAGGATTACGAAGTGGTGGAAGGAGTGCACGTTTACAGGCTTGACCACATTCCCGGCGAACAGGAAGACTTTTTGCGCTGGGTTTTTAAGATGAACGAAGCCATGGCCGAAAAAGCGGCCCAGGTTATAAAGAGTGTTGGCAAGTTTGACTTGATACATGCCCATGACTGGCTGGTAGCCCATGCCGGTAAGACCTTGAAACATGAATTTAATATCCCGCTGGTGGCGACGGTGCATGCTACTGAGTATGGGCGTAATCATGGCCTGCACAATGATATGCAGAGGTATATTAACGATGTGGAATGGGGGTTGACTTACGAGGCCTGGAAGGTAATATGCTGCAGTAAGTACATGGCTGCCGAAATAGCGCAGATATTCCAGTTGCCGGGGGATAAAATAAGGATAATTCCAAATGGCGTAGACGTGGCCAATATAACCCCAGCGATTATAGAGCCGGGTTTTAGAAACAAGTACGCTCTGCCGGAAGAAAAAATCGTCTATTTCGTGGGGCGACTGGTTCCGGAAAAAGGAGTGCAGGTATTGCTGGAAGCCGTTCCTGTTGTGTTAAATCAATATCCAAATGCCAAGTTTATTATTTCCGGCAAAGGACCGTACGGTGACCATCTCAAGTGGCTGGCTGACCAACTGGGGGTTGCCGGTAAAGTGTTTTTTACGGGTTTCACTGATGACGATACGCGGAATAAACTCCTGCACGCTGCTGATGTGGCCGTTTTTCCAAGCCTTTACGAACCTTTCGGCATTGTTGCTCTGGAAGCAATGGCGGCGCACACGCCCGTCATAGTATCGGAAACCGGCGGGCTAGGTGAAGTAATAGAACATGAAGTGGATGGACTGAAATTTTACCCCGGTGATTTCCGGGCTCTGGCCCACTATATAGTAACTCTGTTGAAGGATGAAGCCCTGGCCAAAAGATTAGACAACAATGCCTGGGATAAGGTTACCAAAATTTATAATTGGGATATAATTGCCCGGGATACTATGGAGGTTTACCATGAGATTCTCCGTTTAGCCAGGGCCACCGGTTATATTTCTTAAAAAACATGCTGACAGCCCTTGAAGAGTTTTTTCCAAAGCTTTTACTTCTGTTTTGCTTAGCCTTTAGGGAGAAAAAAGAAAGGGATGGTGGGAGACATGAAAGCTGTTATTATGGCTGGGGGGCAGGGCTCGCGGCTGAGGCCGCTGACCTGCAACAAACCAAAACCGATGGTGCCGGTACTGAACAAGCCGGTGATGGAGTATGCCATCGAATTACTAAGGAAGCACGGGATTACGGAGATAGCCGTCACACTGCAATACCTGCCGGATAAAATCAAAGAATATTTTGGCGATGGTTTACGATACGGAGTTCAATTGCATTACTTTGAGGAGACCATTCCGCTGGGAACGGCAGGAAGCGTGAGAAATGCCGCTGAATTTCTTGACGAAACCTTTTTGGTTATCAGCGGCGACGGTATAACTGATTATGACTTGACCAAAGCTGTTGCTTACCATAAAGAGAAAAAGGGCATCGTCACCCTGGTCCTGGCTAAGGTGGCAAACCCTCTGGAATACGGGGTAGTAATGTGCGATGATAGTGGGAAAATAATCCGCTTCCTGGAAAAACCCAGTTGGGGGGAAGTATTCAGTGACACGGTAAACACAGGAATTTATGTCATTGAGCCGGAAATTTTCAATTACTTTGATAAAGATATTTTCTTTGACTTCAGTAAAGACCTGTTTCCGCTGTTGATGGAAAAAGGCAGAGAACTTTATGGGTATATTGCCACGGGTTACTGGTCAGATATAGGAAGTCTGGAACAGTACCGGCAGACTCATTTCGATTTGCTGGACGGTCTGGTAAATGTGCCGCTGAAAGTGCGCATGGTGGAAGATGGTTTATGGATCGGTGAAAACACGGAAATCCATCCTGGCGTAAAATTTACCGGGCGCCCAGTTTATATAGGCGATAACTGTTATATAGACCAGGATGTGGAACTGGGAGAGTATACCATAATCGGAAACAATAATACTATTAGGAATAAAGCTTCTATCAAAAGAAGTATTCTTTGGGATTACAATTATATTGACCAAAATGTGGAACTCAGAGGCGCGGTAGTATGCCATCATAACAGGGTGCAGTCCAACACCTCAGTATTTGAAGGGGCAGTGATTGGAGACGATTGTTTCCTGGGTAACAGGGTCATGATTAAACCCCAGGTGAAATTATGGCCGGAAAAAATTGTGGAAGACAACTCGGTGGTAAATACTTCATTGATTTGGAGTGACGTATACAGACGTAACCTGTTTGCGTACAACGGCATCAGCGGTATTGTTAACGTTGAGGTTACACCGGATATGGCAGTTAAACTGGCTTTAGCTTACGGGGCGTCCATACCGGTGAACACCAGGGTAGTCGTAGGGTCAGATTATCACTCGGCTTCACAGGTTATGAAGAAGGCCATTAAAGCCGGTCTCCTGGCTGCAGGGATTACAGTGCATGATATCGGCATCTGCCGGACGCCGGTCAGTAGGTTTGCCGTTAAGCAATTGGCGGCCAAAGGAGGATTGCATATCCGGATGCTCCCGCCCGTTGCCAACCATAAAATTCTTATAGAAATCCTGGACGAAAACGGCATCAATATCGGCAAGGATGTTGAGCGGAAAATCGAAAATGCTTTTTACCAGGAAGATTTCCGCCGGGCAATTCCCCGACAGTTAGGGGAAATAAGATACATGACCGGATTGTGCGACGGTTACATAGATACAATGTTGCAAAGTGTAGCGGTAGAACAGATCAGGGCACGCCGGTACAAAGTATTGCTGGCCTATGACAGTAAAAACACCAACTGCTCCCTGCCGGAAGTGTTGGAAAAACTGGGCTGCCGGTTAACAACCGTGCATTTCGAGGATTATTCTCCGGAAAGTCTGTCGTCCCTGGTCCTGCAAAATAGTATGGATTTGGCCATTTACCTGAACAGTAATGCCGATCTGGCTGTCTTCATAAGTGATGACGGACAGGTTATCACTGATGAGAATCTGCTGTGCCTGTGGACCTACATTGTTTTTAAATCGGGGCAGAGCAGGATGTTGGGTGTTCCCATAACGGCGCCTTCGATTATTGAACGCATTGCGGAACAATATAACGGTGAAATAGTTCGTACCAGGGCTAACCCCCGTGCCATGATGGAAGTTACCAAGGACAGTCTCTTTCAGCCTTATTTTGACGGGGTATATATGGGTATCAAGTTGATTGAGTTTCTGGCCATGCAGAATAAAAAACTTTCTGAAGTACTACGGGCCATTCCGCAGCCGCACCTGCATAAGCAGTTGGTGCAGTGCCCGTGGGGAGCCAAAGGCACGGTTATGCGCCGTTTAATAGAAGAGATTAAAGGGGAGCAAGTGGAGTTGATAGATGGCATTAAAATTTATCACAAAAACGGCTGGGCCTTGATTCTGCCCGACCACGAGGAACCGGTGTTCCGGGTGCTAAGCGAGGCAAACAATGATAAAACCGCAGAAGAGATTGCCGCAACTTATGCCCATAAAATCGAAAACTACCGGTCGGCGATTTAACCGCTATATTTTGAATACTTCGTAAACCAGCAGTTTACCGTATTCCAGTACGATGTTTTTGGCGAGTTTGAGCCGCTCCAGGCCATTGGCTTTCTCAAATTCGCCGTTGGGAACAGGGGCGGCGGTTACTTTGACTTGCTTATCCTCAAACATTTTTTTGGCCCGGTAAGTATGGTATGGTGAAGTGACCAAAATAATTGATTTGAGGCGCTTTTCCTGCAATATTTTTGTTGTAAACAGAACGTTTTCATAGGTTGATGCGCTGGCATTTTCAGAAATAACAGCTTCGTAAGGGAAGCCGGCCGATAAAGCCATATCTGCCATAGCATCGGCTTCCGCGGGCCTGCCAAGCAGATTACCGCCGGAGAATATTATAACTGGAGCAAATTTTTTCTGAAATAGTTTAATGCCATACTGATAACGTTCAAGGGTACTCGTGCCGAGTACCCCTTTTGCTTTCCAGCCTCCACTCAGCACCACTATGGCATCGGCTTTTTGGAGCGGGTCCTTTACGATAAGTGGAGAAGCGGCATATTGGATAAGGGGGGTATAAAGCAAGATTAAAAAGCCGGTAAATAAAGTGATGACCAGGTTTCTGAAAATATTCACCATAACTTCACCGCCGGTTAGTTACTGGTATTTATTTTCTACATAATTTACTGAAATACCTTTTTCTGTCTAAACGCTTAAATAGCCACCGCAGAGGACGCAGAGAAAACAGAGAAAAAACACACAGTATAGCGAAAGGAATGTGGTATTTTAGCAATCAGTTTATGGGCTCTCATCTTGATTAAAAGCCGTTATTATATAGAAACGAAAACGACTACTTTTTATTTTGATTTGTTGATTTTTTTATGTTGTTTCTTGGTTTTATGTTTTTCTCTGTGTTCTCAGACCGTTAAGTAGTGCCTGAGAGTACCTTTCTTTTTTATCTCTGCGTCATTTTTTCAGTTTTATCATGGGTTTCTGGTCTTTTAAATTTTGATTGCAGCTTGGCTGCGCTGTGTACTCCGTGGTTCGCGTATTTATGCAACTAATTCCAGGTTTGGAGGAAAGATAAATTTAAAATAATCGAGGAGTTGGTTTCATGGAGTATGGCTGTCCTGTTTGCAACGGATTAACAACCTTATCACTACGCTGTCCCAGGTGTGCGGAAATTATGGAGGACGGCGGCAGTCTGGATAATTATCTTGGCCCGTACAGTCCTTACGAGGAGCATGATTTATTCCATATGGTGAACAATGATGGTTATGTGGCTCGTTGTATCCACCTGGTTTCCTGCCCCAATTGCGGGGAGGATATCAGACTCGGTGTTCAAAGGATACCACTTTGATAGGTTTTAATCGGTTGCATGTTGCCACAGGTGTGTACAGGAATTATAATGAAATTAGGTAGATTTGTCTAATTTTGTTGCAAAGGGCTGGTATTATGTCAAAAAAGTTCGGCTGGCACTTAATTCCTTTACTGATCATTTTTATGGAATATCTTTCTGTTTCCGCGGCTTTGAAAATTGCTGAGACCATGGGCGATTATACTACCATTTCTTTGCTGCAAGGGTTAATTCGCATCGGCGATAATGTTTCCTATCATTCAGTGCCCATGATTCTGGTGGTTATGCATGCGGCCAGCCTTGTTTTGGGTATTGTATATTTTTATGTGGTCACGTTGCACGGCCTGGGAAGGGAAGCAGTAGAAACAGCCAAAGACCGGGTTCCCATATGGAACTTGGACGATTGGGACAACGGAGGTAATTAATTTGCGTCTGCCGGCTTTAGTTGAAGGTATTTTTTTGCAGAGAACCAGCAGGTTCAGCGCCCTGGTTCTGGTGCACGAAAAAAAGGAAAAGGTATATGTTCCTAATTCGGGCCGGATGCAGGAACTGCTCACGGCTGGGGGACGGGTATACCTGGCGGAGAGTCTTAAAGCGGAAAGGACTACTAAATATGATTTGCTGCTGGTGGATTTTCACGGGACTTTGGTATCGGTTGATTCCAGGGTCCCGAATTTAATCATTATGGAGGCTTTAAAAAAAGGCAACCTGCCTTTTTGGCAGGGCCAAGAATTGACGGACCTAAAAAAAGAAGTAACCTTCGGGAAAAGCCGCTTTGACTTTAAAGTTTCTGTTGATGCAGGCAGGGGCAGGTGGGAAGAAACCTTTATTGAAGCAAAGTCTGTTACCCTGGTTAAAGGTAATACGGCCATGTTTCCCGATGCTCCTACCGAACGGGGCTCCAAACACCTGCAAGAATTAGTTCAGGCGGTACGGCAGGGATTAAGAGGTATGGTAATTTTTGTAGTGCAAAGGCCTGATGCGGAAACATTTGCCCCCAATGCCGAGACAGACCCCGTTTTTGCCGAAAACTTGCAATTGGCTGCCGAGTGCGGTGTTGAGTTGCACGCCTTCAGGTGTGTGGTGCAAAAGACACAAATAGTTTTGGGAAGGGAAATCCCCGTTTTGGGAGGTTAGCATGGCAAATACAGCGAGTGCTCAACAGGCAACTGTATTATACGGTAACATAGTAGATCCTATGGACGGTGTGCAAGAGGGGTTTGTTTCTTTTGCCGAAGGGAAAATTACCGGCCGCGGACCGGGGTTCTCACCGGCAGGCGTTGCAAAGAGTCAGGTCATTGCCTTTGCTGACGGGTTCATCTGCCCCGGGTTCATAGATTTGCATGTACATGGCGGGGGCGGAGCTGATTTTGCTGACGGAAAAGAGGAATCCTTCCGCACTGTGGCGGAATTTCACGCCAGCGGCGGAACCACTTCTTTATTGGCTACCCTGGTTCCCCTGGAGCGAGGGAAGCTGACTGAATGTGTCAAAAGTTTGGGCGGGTTTATTAAAAAACAGGACGGCTATGGAGCCTGTGTCCTGGGCGTACACCTGGAAGGACCTTTTGTAAACCGGGCCTGGAAAGGGGCATTGGACGACAGGTTTATTACCGAGCCTGATGAGCAGTATTTTCAAACTTTAAACCGGATGGCCGCCGGTAGCTTACGGTTGATTACTCTTGCTCCGGAAATGGCCGGAGCTGCAAGGGTGGTCCGGGAAGCCGCCAGCAGTGGAGTCCTTGTTTTTGCAGGTCATACGGAAGCTGATCACATGATGTTAAAACAGTCAATGCAGTGGGGGGTTAGGGGTATCACCCACTTTTACAATGCTATGGCGGGATTTCACCACCGCAAACCCGGGACTGTGGGTGGAGGGCTGTTATTGGAAAACCTGCACCTGAGTATCATACCGGAAATCCACCATGTGGACCCGCTGGCTTTTCGCCTGGCTTATGAATTAAAGGGACCGGAATTAATTACGGTCATTACCGATTGTATTAGCGCAGGAGGCATGAAGGACGGAACTTATCCGTTGGGCAGCATGGAAGTGGTGGTAGAAAACAATACAGCCAGGCTGCTGACAGGGGCTTTGGCAGGCAGCGCCATTACTATGCTTGAAGGAATAAAGTATTTGGTTGAGCAGGTGCGTTTAACTGTCGAGGAAGCGGTGGGCATGGCTTCCCTGAATCCTGCCCGGCTGCTGGGATTGGCCAACAAAAAAGGAAGCCTGTTACCTGGCTTCGATGCAGATATAACTGTATTTGACAAAAAGTTTCGCCCGCTGATGACGATAGTTGGTGGGAAGATTGTTTACTCTGCTTAAGCGAATATGTTTTGGGCAAGAATAATCAGGAAAACAACTACAGAAGCGAAGACACAGAATAAGACAGCGCAACTGGCCGTGTCTTTGGCGATTTTTACTCTGGGGTGAAATTTGCCGTTGCAGATAAGGTCCAGGGTGATTTCGATGGCAGTATTAATTATTTCGGCAACGGCTGTTATGGTGACGGCTAGAAAGACTACTGCTGTCTGGAAACCCGAAAAACCCAACAAAGGGCAAATTATCAGGGTTAAAGCCATTATAACCATTAAAAGGCGGGTGTTTTTCTGTTCCTTAACCAGGTAAACCAACCCTTCCAGGGCATACTGCAGAGCCTGCATTAACCTAAGTATTTCCCTCACCGTTTATCACCGCCATATATATTTTTATTCCATCGTTAAATTATTCGCAGCAGACAGGGAAAATCCTTTTATCAAGAGTAACTTGATTTTTCTTTCTAAAAAGGCTAACATTAATATTAATGCATGTAAGAAAACTTATACCAAAGACGATATGAAAGGAGCCAGGAGATGAATTTAGGTTTTGATTATTCAGGCCTGCCGACCGGTATCGGCAGTTTACCATTAACCGATCCGAGAGAAGCTACAGAATTTATAATGAAGAAGTTTGCGGATATTCCGCACTGGGCCCAGTTGCCCAGGGCAGGGGAGCAGGAAGGTTTTATAAACCAGTTTATCGGGCCTTTAACCAAAGTGGGGCTCATTAGTGTGCATGGTGCAAAATATTACTTTAATACCGATGACCAGGATTGGGCTGCCAGGCTGGGAGAGTTTTACGCCATATACCTCGCAGCGGCCGAGGGAGACGATAAGGCGCTGCAGTATTTTGCTTTTCCGCCGGATTCAGCCAAGGGGTATTATGATTTCCACAAATATCTCACGGAAAAAGGTACCGGCTCGGCCAGGTGCCTGAAGGGGCAAATCAGTGGCCTGTTATCGGTGGGGTTTGCTTTGACAGACCAAAACAGGCGGGCTGCCTATTACGACCCGCAAATCAGGGATGTGCTAATAAAAGTGTTGTCCATGCAGGGGAAGCTGCAGGCCAGGGAATTGGCTGAGTTCGGGCTGCCGGTAATAATTTTCGTAGACGACCCGGGGTTGTATGCCTGCGGCATGTCTACCCATGTAACTCTAAAACGGGAGGAAATAATAGATGAACTTAATGCCATATTTGAACAGATCCATTCGGCAGGTGCGGCTGTAGGGGTACATAGTTGCGCCGGTATGGACTGGACCATTTTAATGGAAAGCAACCTGGAAATTATCAGTTTTGATGCTTATGAATACTTCGTATCGTTGGCCAGTTACAGCAGTGAACTGAAACAGTATATGGACCGTGGCGGTATTCTCGCCTGGGGAATCGTTCCCACATCGGAGAAACTGTACCAGGAATCGGCGGAAACCCTTGCTTCTTTGCTGGGAGAACGGCTGCAGGCATTGGAAGGAAAAGGTTTAGACAGAGACATATTATTAAGGCAGTCTCTGATTACGCCTAGCTGCGGAACGGGGATTTTGACGGAAGAACTGGCCAACAAAGTTTACGACATTACCGTTCGGGTATCCGAAAAATTCCGCGAAGGGTTCTAAACTATGGCTTCCCCAAAGCATTACGCTTAAGGTGGAAGCCTTATCTCTTGCCAAGCTATAATAAAGCGGTACCAAAAACTGGTCTGGAGAGCTGAAATCATAAATTATTGCTCCTTGATTCATATTAACTAATGATAATGGACAAGGAGCGATTTGCCATGGGACCGTTAACTGATATAGTACAAGCGCTGCAACAGGAATTCCGGCAGCGTGACGATGTAATACGGGGTTTGCTTTTAGGGCTTCTAACGAAAAGCAATGTCCTGCTCATTGGACCTCCGGGAACAGCCAAAAGCTTGTTGGTGAACAGCATGGTCCAAAAGATTGCGGGAGTCAAATATTTCTCCTATCTGATGACCAAGTTTACGCGGCCCGATGAAATAATAGGCCCTATTTCCTTGCAAGGGTTAGAAAAGGATGAATTTGTCCGGGTGTTGGATGGCCGGTTGGCGGATGTTCATATTGGGTTTCTCGATGAAGTTTTTAATTCCAACAGTGGATGCCTGAATGCCACTTTGAATATTATTAACGAAAAGAAAATTTTAAACGGTACCAGGCTAACGGAGGTACCGTTGATGATGCTGGTTGGGGCGTCTAATTCATTGCCGGTGGAAACCACGGGTGAATTAAGTGCTTTTTATGACCGGTTTTTGTTGAGGTACGAGCTTGGGTATCTGAGTACTGCCCAGGAGCTGAAAAATTTAATTAACTTAGAACCCGGTGCAAATAAAACTCCACTCATGTCCATTGAGGACATTATTTTTCTACAAAACCGGGTTTTGGACATAGAACTGCCCCTGGAAGTTATATCAAGGCTGGTAGCCATTGTTATGGGGGTCCGCCAAAAGGGGGTGGCTGTTTCGGACCGCCGGGTGCGGCAAAGTTGTTTAGTAGTTAAGGCTGAGGCTCTGCTGGAAGGCAGGACAAGGGCCTGTTTGGAAGATTTATATATATTAAGGGATATTTTCTGGAACACGCCGCGAGACCGGGAAATATTCGCCGAGATATGGACGGTTTTGCAAAAACCGGTCCTTGAACGCCTTGAGAGCATTACTGCCGAAGCCTGGGAAATTTATGCCGATTTAACGGGCGGTAATTGGCATTTCGCCAAGGGAACCGAAAAAGGCGCCAGATTGATGGAACTGAAACAGGAATTACAAAGCTTGTTGCATGTTTATGGCAGCGATTTGGAGTTGGCCAGGGAAATCGGCAGCAGGGTTGACAACATTGACAGCTTGATGACAACGGTTTTGAAAAATCTGGCTGCCGCTGGAGGAACTCAGCGCTATGAATCGTGAACAGGCCTTAAACCTAACTCCCTATCACTGGGATATATTTTGGGAAACATTGTCCCAATGGCCTGGCTGGCAGGAAATTCTGGCGGAATTTCAGACGAAACCGTTCGGTCCCGAACTGATTCCTGAATTATTCTGGCTGCTTTACTCCGGTACCATAGAGGTTTCACCCATGCACTTGGTTCCCGCTGCTGCCAGGTTAAACATCCTCGTTATAAACAGGCTGTTACAAAGTCGGGAGTTCCAGCAGCTACGCCAGGTGACTAGAGGCGGCAGGCAAAAGTCTCTTTTTGCTGCTTTTCAAATTCTGGCTCTAATAGTAAAGGTTTTACCGCCTGAATTAATTGATGTGGCCCTAAAGGTAAAATCCGTAAGTTTTACTGTCAACCGGCTCAAAACACAAGCTGATTTCCTGGGAAAGGGAAGGTATGGTACCAACAGGGAATTGCCTTCCAGCCATTTGCTTTACCGGGCATACATGCGCACAGTAAGGGAACTGGAGAAGGCTTTACGGGTACAACGTTCTTTGCTGGCCGAGCTGATGCGACTGTGGTTTTCCGGCTCTGCTTCCCGATTGGGACAAGAATTTCAGCAAGGGTTTCAGGTGCCGGTGGCAGGTGATTTGGTGTACGGGGAAAAAAGTAAGCACTTTCTTTCCAATGGCCTCCGGGGATACCTGGTTTATATGGCCAGGTATTCGGGTAATCAGAAGTTAAAAAACATTGCCAACCGGGCGCAAACTTTAAAATGGTCGGGTGCGATTCCCTGTATAGCAGAGGGTGAAGGGGGTTTACAGGGGGTTTGTACCGGGGGGGTGATAGAATTTTTATTAACAGAGCAGTGGCGGGACTTTTTTCATCCGTCCAGCAAAAGAAGGTTTTATGCCAGGCTAATCGAACAGCAGTTGTGGATGCTGGATTTCAGTGACCGGCTGCAGCGTGGACCACTGGTAATTTGTGTTGATTGTTCGGGGTCTATGCAGGGGCCAAAAGAGGAAAAAGCAAAGGCTATCGCCATTAAAGTATTGGAACAGGCCCGGTTGAGCAGGCGTGATTGCATAGTGATCTTGTTTGGCGACCACGAGACCATCGAAACGATTAGTTGCCTTAAAGGATTTTACGGTGAAAGTGATATATTAAATATATTACTGACCTTTTTTGGCACCCGGACTACAGATTTTAACCGGCCTCTGGAAGAGGTAATGAAGATAGCGGCCAATCACGCAAAAGACCAATTGGATATGCTTTTTATCAGCGATGGGTTAGGTACGGTAAATACTGAGACCCTGGAAAAATTTAGTCACCTGCAAAACAGCGGCCGGCTGTTTACATGGGCGATAATTGTTGATGGCGCTGAAAAAGAAGGAAAAGAAGTCCGGGGCTTTGCGCAGTATATTTTTTTCAGCAGGGAACTACTGGAAGCGGAGGTATAATAATGCTGATAGATTATCATATGCACACTAAAATGTGCGGTCATGCCGAAGGGGAGATGGAGGAATATGTCTTAAAAGCCAAAAGGGAGGGTATAGTGGAAATAGGCGTTGCGGACCATATACCCATGTATTTTCTTCCGGCGGCTGAAAGGGACCCTTCCATTGCCATGGCTGAGGAAGAGCTGCCTATATACGTTAAGGCGGTAGAAAAATTGCAGAAGCAATTTTATCCTTACAATATAAAGCTTGGTATTGAGGCGGATTTTGACCCGGACTGCCAAGCGGAACTTAAAAGAATCATCAATGCCTTTCCTTTTGATTATGTATTAGGGAGCATCCACTTCTTGGGCAGATGGGGTTTTGATAATCCCCGGTTTATTGATGAATATCAAAAAAGAGACATTGATGAAGTCTACGCTGAATATTTTAACTTGCTGGAAAAGGCTGCCGCTTCCGGCCATTTTGACATACTGGCTCACCCGGACCTGGTCAAAAAACTGAATTTTCGCCCGCGGAAGGATATTACATACATATATGAACGCTTGGCCAAATGCTTTGCCGACGCCGACATATGCATTGAGATTAATACCGCGGGCTTAAGGGCTCCTGTTGGAGAGATATATCCATCGGCAGTTTTCCTGCGTGAGTGCTTTAAAAGACGGGTGCCTGTCACGTTGGGGTCTGACGCTCATACTCCGGAGCAGGTGGGAGCGTGTTTTCCTGAAGCGAAACAGTTATTGTTAGAAATTGGCTATGATAAGATTGCCGTTTTCAGTCAAAGGAAAAGACGACTCCTTCCCCTTTAATTCGTTACAAAATGGCAGATGAAATAAAGGCGGCTCTATGCTATACTTTCATTATAAAGTTACAGTCCTTATCTTGGGTATAGGATTAAAAGGGTGCATAAAGTGGATTTGGTTTCGCACGGTCTGCTGGGTTCTATGATTGCCGGTCTGAGTTTCGGCAAAAAGTATAGGCTCCTTGGCTACGTGGCAACAATTGTTGGTAGTGTAGCCCATGATTTTGATATTATCACCTTTTTGAAGGGGCCGAAGGCGTTTTACAAGTACCACCGGGAGATTACCCATTCTTTGTTGGGTACGGTAGTCTTGGGGTTGTTAATTTCCATTGGTGTCCGTCTTTTTACGCCTGTGCATGATTGGGCTACGGTTTTAGCCATGGTCGGAGCAGGATTGTTATCCCACCTGGCCATGGATATCCTTACCCCCTGGGGGCTGCCTTTGTTTTACCCGTTTAAATCAAAGAAATACAGCCTGGACTTGATCTGGTTTTTTGACCCGGTCGTAATTTCCGGCCTTGTAGCCGGGGTTTATCTTGGCTATCAGGTCCCGGAAAATTCCGCCTTTTCTTATTTGGCTTCGTTCGCCGTTGTTATATCCTATCTGGCTTACCGGGTCAGGCAAAAAAGAAAAGCGCGGAAGATTGTATTGGAGGAATTGGGGCCGGATAAAGGAGCGGCTGTCTTCGTTCTTCCTTCGGCCGTCAGTCCTTTTCTCTGGGATGTTATAGTTAAAGAAAGGAACAGGTACATTCATTTTTGCGTTGATACCCGGCGCAAAGAGATTCTGAGCAAGGAGGAGTTTTGCTCCGGCGCCTTTCACCGCTGTGTAAAATCATCCCGCGATTCTGATTATGTAGATATATTTCTTAAACGGTCAAGATTTCCTTTTTATAATGTGACCAGAAAAGCCGACCAGACTTATACTGTTGAATGGAGCGACGTACACCTGGCCAATTTAGGCGGTGTTCACGGGGTGGTCGTACAGTTAGACGGGAATGGGGAAATCATTGAAGAAAAACTGCAAATAAAAAAGCCGGTTAGGCGCAAGAAGAAATCGGGGGCTGTCTAAAGACAGCCCCTGCTTGCTGCGCACCAAACCTCATCATGGAACTAAGCGGAGGTTAAATGATTCCTCTGCTCTGGGCGAAATTGAAAAAAGAGGGCATATTATTCTTCCGCTCCCGGACGAAATCTCCTCCGGCAACCGCTCCCACTTCGTGGATTGCGGGCCGGAGAACGATTTTAGTCCCCGCTCCAGAATAATATGCCCTCCTGACATAAAGAGAATAATCGTAATGATTAGGGTGGGTGGGGTGTCCCGGCTACTCCGGAGCTTTGTGCTGCAAAACCTTGCCAGGAAAACAAATAGCCGCTGTGGAGGTAAAACAATAAGTTGCGACTTGGTGGAGGGCGGGTAGACAGTGTTAACGACAGTGAGGGCTTGAAATCGCTGTTTCCGGCACGGACGCCGGAAACCCGGCCACGAGTCATGGATGGCGATTTGGCCGGGTTCAGCGATTTCAACTGAACGGAGTTTACACTGTCTCTGCCCGTAACCTCGGAGCAACGGTTGTTTTACTTTCACAGCGGCAGTTTCTTTTTTGTAGCACAGCACCCTTCGCCATCTTCAAACATGCGGGAACTACCTGCCTTCCCGACGTAAAGACTGGAGAAAAGGAAAAACCCCGCATTAAAAGCGGGGTTTGGTAGTATTCTGCCTGACATCCTCGCGAACGTCAGTAAATATTCTACCTACAAGTAGAATAACCATTTTTCGTTGTGTCAATACTTTTTATCTTAAAGCGGCCAATAAAACCAAATCAACGCCCATGGTCATTGCGGCGGTAACTACCGACCACTGGTCGTCGGATGCCGACCGCCTTTGCATTGCGAATGCACAACAAATTGTGCAGCCAAAGTGGAGGGGGCACTATATATTGTGTAAAACGGAGCTAGAACGAAAAATCGCGAGAAAAAAAGAGATTTCACGGAAAAATTTTTTATTTTGGTATAAAGTTTAGCAGGATTTTTTACGAATATAGAGAATAGAGTGGTATAAAGTGGAGGGAAGTGGGGGAATAGCCTTTTATTTCCCAGCGGGTGTGTTAAGTAGGTGGAAACCGTCATGTTCATGGGAGAGTTTCAACACACAATTGATGCTAAAGGCAGGGTTATTATTCCGGCCAAATTCAGGGAAGGGCTTGGTGACAAGTTCATTGCCACCAAGGGCCTGGATAATTGTTTGTTTTTATATCCCATGGAAGAATGGCGGCTTTTGGAACAAAAGATGAAATCACTTCCCTTTACCAGGGCTGATGCCCGGGCCTTTGTAAGGTTTTTCTTTTCCGGGGCTACCGAATGCGAGGTAGATAAACAGGGCAGAATATTACTCCCCGCCAATCTCAGAAGTCATGCCAGGTTGGACAAAGAGGTAGTTGTTATCGGCGTTTCCACCAGGGTAGAGATCTGGAGCAGGGAAGAGTGGGAAAAATACAGCCGGCAATCTGAATCGACCTACGAGGAGCTGGCGGAAAAAATTGTGGATTTTGATTTGGGAATCTAAAAAGTTCCGGAAGGTGAACATAGATGGATTTTCATCACGTGCCGGTTATGTTGGATGAGAGTATCAGCCACCTGAATATAAAGCCCGATGGCGTATATGTTGATTGCACGTTAGGAGGAGCAGGACATTCGGCAGAAATTTTGAAAAAAATTCAACCAAACGGATTTCTTGTAGGCATAGACCAGGATATCAATGCTATAGCAGCGGCTGAAAAGCGGTTAAAAAATATAGGGTTCAACTACCGTTTGGTGCACAGTAATTTTAACCGCATCAGAGATATTCTGGAAGAACTGGGAATATACCGGGTGGACGGGGTGCTTTTTGACCTGGGAGTTTCTTCTTACCAGCTTGACCAGATTCAACGCGGATTCAGTTATAAAGTAGACGCTCCGCTGGATATGCGTATGAACCCCCTGGAACCGGTTACAGCCCGTATTTTGGTGAACGGCCTCACGGAAGACGAGTTGGCCAAAATTATTTCGGAGTATGGCGAAGAACGTTGGGCCAGAAGGATTGCCAAATTCATTGTGGAAGCCCGGGCCAGGGAAGAAATATCGACGACCGGGCAGTTGGTGGAAATTATTAAAAACGCTGTTCCGGCGGGGGCCCGGAAAGAAGGCCCGCACCCTGCTAAGAGGACGTTTCAGGCGTTAAGAATAGCCGTTAACGATGAATTAAGTAAATTTAAATCCGCTTTGCGGGATGCAATAGAGGTGTTGGCGCCCGGAGGGAGAATCTGTGTCATTTCTTTCCATTCCCTGGAAGATAGGATAACCAAAGAAATGTTCAGGGATTTGGCCAAAGAATGCGTTTGCCCTCCGGAATTTCCTGTTTGTACCTGCGGGACCGTTCCTATGCTCAAAATTATTACCAATAAACCCATTGAACCTTCGACGGCAGAGATTGAAAGAAACCCCAGGGCGCGCAGTGCAAAGCTCAGGGTGGCAGAACGCTTGGTTCTAAAAAACGGGGAGGCTGAATAACTTTGATATTGGCAAGAGAAAGTCATGATTATTACCGCTACCAGGAACAAACGGCTGTTCGCCCGCGGCGCACCCGCAAAGTTCGCCGGATGCGGAACAAGTCCAGGTTGGTTTATACTGGCATCATGATGATAGCCTTCACTGTATTTTTGCTGCTTGCCACCAAGTACGCCCAAATTGCTGCTACAGGGTACAAAATTGTGGAAATGAAAAAACAGATAAAGGCAATGGAGCTACAGAACCAGGCATTAGAAATGAAAATAGCCCAATTGCAGTCCTTAGAGAGAATTGAAGCAGTAGCTACGGAAAAACTTGGTATGGTTAAACCGGATACATCTGCAGGAGTCCAATTTGTAGCTGTCGAATCAAAAGATTCAGTTGGTAAAGAACAGGTACCGGCGCAAAAAATTCAAAAAGAAGAGCAACTCAAACCACAAAAAGAAAAACACAGACCGATGGCTCTTATAGACGTATTGAGTAGGCTGCTGGCCAACTGGACGGGGAGGGTAGCGCAGGCCGAGGCAACTACGGCATCCAATTAGTATATTTTGAGGGGTTGAACTCATGTGACCACCAATGTTTTAATGAGAAAGCGTATAACCCAGCTATTCTTGATCATGGGAGCATTCCTGCTATTTTTGATTGGTCGGTTAGCATGGATTCAGTTTGTTAACGGGGATAAACTTAGCACCGAGGCCCTGGAAAACAGGATGGACGATATTAAAGTACCTGCGAAAAGAGGGACCATTTACGACCGGAACGGAAAGGAACTGGTGATCAGCATCAGTTCGGATACAGTTTACGCCATTCCGCCGGAAATAAAAAAACCTGCAGAAACCGCGAAAAAGCTGGCCGAGATTCTCGGCCTTAAATATGAGGAGATATATAAGAAAATAACGAAAAGAAGCAACTTTGTATATATCCAGAGAAAAGTTGATCCGGAAATTAGCAAAAAAATCAAAAAGCTGGAACTGCCAGGGATAGATATTGTGGAAGAAAGTCAGCGGTCCTATCCGAACGGCAACCTTGCCTCTCATGTATTGGGGTTTGTGGGTATTGATAACTATGGTCTGAACGGTATTGAGGTTACAATGGAAAAAGAACTGGCCGGTGTTCCGGGGAGAATCTTGGTCGAAAAGGATTCCCTGGGCCGGGAAATACCGCAGGCCCTGCATCAGTACAAACCGCCACAGCCCGGAAACAGCCTGGTGCTGACCATAGATGAAACTATTCAATATTTCGTAGAGCGTGAATTGGATAATATCGTAGAAACCTATAACCCGAAAAGCGCCACCATTATAGTAATGGAACCCAAAACGGGCGGCATTCTGGCTATGGGCAACCGGCCGGATTTTGACCCGAATAAATATGGCGAATATCCGCAAACCAGTTGGAGAAATCCGGCCATTTGGCTGAACTATGAACCGGGTTCCACTTTTAAAGTTATTACAGCCGCCGCTGCTCTGGAAGAGGGGGTTGTGAAACCGGAAAGCAGGTTCTATGACCCCGGCTATGCCGTAGTATCCGGTGAAAGGATAAAGTGTTGGCGGTATCCCAGAGCTCATGGTTCCCAGTCCTTTGAAGAAGTGGCCCAAAACTCCTGTAACCCTGGATTCATTCAGGTTGGGCTTGATCTGGGGAGGGAACGCTTCTACAAGTATATAAAGGCTTTTGGTTTTGGGCAAAAGACCGGCATACCATTGGTCGGAGAAGCCAAAGGAATTGTTATCCCGGAAAAACAGGTCAAGAACATTAACCTTGCCACCATATCTATCGGGCAATCTATTTCGGTGACGCCGATTCAACTGATTACCGCTATATCGGCAGTTGCTAACGACGGGGTACTCATGAAGCCCCAACTGGTCAAAGAAATCCGGGACAGTCAAGGGCATTTGGTCCGGAAAATTGAACCTGAACCAGTGCGCCAGGTGATTTCCAGGTCAACGGCTCGCCAGTTGGCTGGGATTCTGGAGAAGGTTGTAAGTCAGGGTACCGGAAAAAATGCTTATATGGAAGAATACCCTGCCGCCGGCAAGACCGGTACTGCCCAAAAAGCCGGTAAAGGCGGATATTCCTCCGGCAAATACATTGCATCCTTTGCAGGGTTTGCCCCTGTTGAAAACCCACAGGTGGCAATACTTGTGGTTATTGATGAACCACAGGGAGGAACCTATTACGGCGGTCAGATTGCTGCACCCGTATTTAAAAACGTGGCCCGCGACGTACTTCGTTACCTGAACGTCAGGCCGCGGGTCAGCAAAACTGAACTGGAAGAAAAAGAAAAACGTAAAGAAGTTATAGTACCTGATTTAATTAACATGCCTTTGACTGAAGCCCAGGATATTCTGAGAAAGGCAGGTTTGGCAAGCAATTTAGAAGGTTCCGGCCAATGGGTTTTGAACCAGCAGCCTAAAGGCGGCGCCAAAGTGCTGGAAAAAACCCCGGTGATACTTTATGTTGGCCCGGAAGCCAAGAGTGTTCCAGAGGGTACGGAGGTGACAGTACCCGACTTAACGGGTTTAACCATGAGAGAAGCCGGTAAGCTGTTAGGGGCCTTGGGGCTAAAAATGAACCCGGAGGGGTCAGGGGTAGCCGCCAGCCAGAAAATAGAGCCCGGAACCAAGGTGAAAGCCGGGACGACAGTCAAAGTGATTTTCCTCCCACCGGCGCCCGAGCCTTTTCCGTAAAAAAGACATTGCCCATGTTTAAGGACATAGGCAACTCTTTTTAAACACAAATCAGGTTGGAGCAGGGGAATCGTCATGCTCCAACCTTACTTTGTTCCTGAGACAGCGCAAAAATATAGAGGATAAACAGTTATATTCCCGTTAATAATAAAACTTGTAGGAAATTTGTGGGAATGTACGACCAGGGGGGATAATTATGCGACGATTAACGGACCTGCTGAAGAATATTTACGGCGCCCGGGTGCAGGGAGATTTGACGGTGCAAATTGAGGGGCTGGCTTATGATTCGCGGAAAGTGCAGCCTGGCTTTGCCTTTATATGCATAGAAGGGTACAAGACCGACGGCCATTTGTTTGCCCAAAATGCGGTGGAAAACGGGGCGACCGTTATAATTGCGAAAAAACCTATTACCGTACCGTCTTCTGTTACAGTGGTAACGGTGGAGGATACGCGGGAAGCACTGGCCTATATGGGGGCGGCTTTCTACGATTATCCTGGCGATAAGCTGAATATTATCGGCGTAACCGGTACCAATGGGAAAACCACCACTACTCATCTCATAGAAAACATACTCGTCAAGGCCGGTAAGAAAGTAGGATTAATCGGGACTATTAAAAATAAAATCATTGACCGGGTGCTTCCGGTAACCAATACTACGCCGGAATCTCTGGATTTGCAGGCTTTGTTGGCAGAAATGGTTGATGCGGGAGTAGATTACGCTGTGATGGAAGTGTCATCCCACGCCCTGGAATTGAACAGGGTAGCGGGCTGCGAATATGACCAGGCCATCTTTACCAACATCACCCAGGACCACCTGGACTTTCACGAGACTATGGATAACTACCTGGCGGCCAAACAAAAATTATTCATTAATTTAGGAAAAAATTCTAGGAAGAGCAGAAATAAGTATGGCATAATTAATATTGACGATTCCAAAGGGCAGAGCTTTCTGGAAGTTACACATGGTCAGGTGATTACATACGGAATACAGTCAGCCGCTGATGTGCGGGCAGAGAAAATTGACTTGCGGTCCGATGGGGTCATCTTCACCGCTGTTACTCCCAGGGGTTCCGTTGATTTGAAGCTAAACTTGACAGGCCTGTTCAATGTTTACAACTCATTGGCGGCGGTAGCTTCCGGTCTGGGCGAAAATATTGCTTTGCCGGTAATCAAGGAAGCTCTGGAGGAGGTAAAAGGTGTACCGGGTCGGATGGAAAAAGTGGAAGCAGGCCAGCCTTTCGCTGTGCTGGTTGATTATGCTCATACACCGGATGGTTTGGAAAATGTACTTAGTGCAGCCAGGGAGTTTACGAAAGGCAGACTGATCACGGTTTTTGGGTGCGGGGGAGACCGGGACCGGACAAAACGTCCTATCATGGGTGAAGTTTCGGCGAAACTCAGTGATTTTACCGTACTAACTTCTGATAACCCCCGCAGCGAAAGCCCGGCAGAAATCCTGAGAGATATTGAGGAAGGCGTCAAACCTATTATCGGGCCAGAAAATTATACCGTTATCGAGGATAGGAAAGAGGCTATTAGGCATGCCCTGAACATGGCTAAAACGGGTGACGTGGTGGTTATAGCCGGTAAGGGACATGAAACGTACCAGATTATCGGGACAAAGGTGCTACCATTTGACGACCGTGAGGTCGCTATAGAAATATTAAAAGAAAAGTTTTCCTGAGGTAATGAACTATGTATAAAATGACACTCGGAGAAATTGCCGGCGCTATCAAGGCACGCATGGTAAAAGGAAATGCGGACCGCGTTTATACACAGGTTTGTACCGATTCGCGGCAGATAGTTCCGGGCAGCCTTTTTGTGGCGTTAAAAGGAGAGCGTTTTGATGCCCATGAGTTTCTAGAGCAGGCTTTGCAGCTTGGGGCGCATGGGGTAATTGTGAGCCGGATGCAGCAAGACCTTCCCGACGGTGATATCCTTTTGGTCGATAATACTCTGACAGCTTTGCAACAACTTGCCCGGTATAACAGAAAGAAGTTTTCCGGGCCGGTTGTAGCCGTAACAGGCAGCAACGGTAAAACGACCACCAAGGATATGATTTCTGCTTTGTTGGAGACAAAATACCGGGTTCTGAAAACATTGGGTAATTTTAACAACGAAATTGGGCTTCCCCTGACCCTTTTGGGTTTGGACGAGTCTCATGGCGCCGTGGTTGTGGAAATGGGCATGCGTGGGCTCGGGGAAATAGATTTCCTGGCCCGGATTGCCTGTCCTACCGCCGGAGTAATAACAAATATCGGCGAAACCCACCTGGAGCGATTGGGAACAGTGGAAAATATTGCCCGGGCGAAAACTGAGCTGCTGCCGCATATTCCTGTCGGCGGGTATGCAGTTTTGAACGGTGACGACCCCTGGCAGCGAAAGTATGCGCACCTGACGAGGGCAAAAGTAATATTCTATGGTATGGATCATTCCAATCACGTCTATGCCGACAACATAAAATGTAACATGGGCGCCGGTGCGAGTTTCACCGTAATACGCGACAAGATTGCAAAGGTTTTCCACCTGCCGGTACCTGGCAGGCACAACATATATAATGCCCTGGCGGCCATTACAGTCGGTTTGCAGGAAGGGCTTTCGTGGGAAATGTGCATGGAAGGTTTGCATAATGTTGTGCTTAGCGGTATGAGGCTGCAGATTATTGACTGCAATGGCTTGAAAATAATCAATGATACATATAATGCCAATCCTGCATCAAGTAAAGCTGCTGTCCGCATACTTGCCGAGATGCCCTGTGCAGGGAAAAAAGTTGCCGTTTTAGGGGATATGTATGAATTGGGACAACGGACAGTACAGGGACACCGCGAAGTAGGAGAAACTGTGCAAAATTTAAAAATTGATATCCTGGTAACTGTTGGGGAATTAGCACTGCACATTGCAGAAGCGGCTAAAGCGGCGGGTATGGATAGGAAAAATATTTATGTGAGTAGAAATAACAATGAGGCATTGGAGATTCTTAATAATATATTGAAAGCCGGCGACCTGGTATTGGTAAAAGGTTCGCGGGGAATGAAAATGGAAAAAATTGTGGAAGGAATTACCTGCGCCTAAGCGGGGGTAGGGGGAGAGAAAGTGGAAAAAGTAGTATCAGGACTAGGGGTCTCACTACTAATTTCTATAATGTTGGGGCCAATACTGATTCCTGTTTTACACAAATTAAAATTCGGGCAATATATTCGGGCCGAAGGCCCGCAAAAGCACCTGAAAAAAGCCGGCACTCCCACCATGGGGGGAATAATGTTTCTTACGGCCATCGGAGCTGCCTCTCTGCTCATTGCGGATAAGACGGGCGATGTTTTATTAGTCTTGGCAGGCTTAACCCTTTTCGGCTTATTAGGGTTTATCGACGACTATATTAAGGTGGTTATGAGAAGAAACCTGGGGCTTAGGGCCCGGCATAAACTGGTCGGCCAATTTTTTTCGGCAGCTTTGATGCTCACTGTAGCAGTATTTGTGTTAAACCGGGGAACGGACCTGATTATTCCTTTCGGTGGCCAGCTCCGGGTGAATTTGGGGGTGCCCCTTTATCTGCTGCTGGGTTCCTTGGTCATAGTTGCCACAACTAATGCTGTAAACCTTACCGATGGGCTGGATGGATTGGCAGCCGGAGTTACGGCTGTGGCGGCGGTTGCGTATATAATAGTCGCTCTAATGATGGGTAAAACAGGGGTTGCTGTTGTAGCAGCGGCTGTTGCCGGTGGCTGTATCGGGTTTTTAAGGTATAACGCTCATCCGGCCAAAGTGTTTATGGGAGATACAGGTTCCCTTGCTTTGGGAGGAGCGCTGGCGGGACTGGCTGTGGTCACTAAAACAGAACTTTTTTTACCGATTATTGGTATTGTTTACGTGCTGGATACTTTGTCCGTAATCATTCAGGTTATTTCTTTTAAAACTACCGGGAAAAGAGTTTTTCTGATGAGTCCTTTACATCATCATTACGAATTGAAGGGCTGGTCGGAATGGAAAATAGTTATTTTTTTCTGGCTGCTGGCTGTGGCAGGGGCTGTTTTGGGAATACTAGGAATGTATGAGTCAGGTTAGGATGTGAATTGGTATGGAAGCTTTAAACTTAAAAAATAAGAGAGTACTGGTGGTAGGGATTGGCAAAAGCGGATTGGCGGTGGCTGGCTTTTTGGCGGGCAAGGGAGCTTCTGTAACCATCACTGACAAAAAAGCGAGGCAGGACCTGGGGCAGGCTGTAAACAGCCTGCCAAAGAAAGTGACTGTTGCAGCGGGGGCGTACCCCGAGGTGACGCCTGATAGCTTTGACATGGTTGTCACCAGCCCAGGAGTTCCTTTAACGGAACAACCCCTGCGGCAGGCGTTGGAACGCAAAGTACCTTTGCTTAGTGAACTGGAATTGGCATACCGGTTTGCCCGGTCGCCGGTCGTGGCCATTACCGGCACCAACGGAAAGACCACCACCACGACTCTGACCGGGGAAATCTTTAAGGCCGCGGGCCGGCGGGTATTGGTCGGGGGCAATATTGGGCTGCCGCTGGTGGCGGAGGTTGAAAAATATGCACGGGAAGACATTATTGTTGCCGAAGTAAGCAGTTTTCAACTGGAATGCATCCACCGGTTTAAACCGAAGGTGTCCATCATTCTGAATTTTACGCCTGACCATTTGGATAGGCATGGCACCTTTGAAAATTATATTTTGGCCAAAGCGCGAATTTTTGAAAACCAGGGCCCCGAAGATTTTGCGGTACTGAATTTTGATGACCCGAAGGTGGCTGCTTGGGCAGAACAGGTTAAAGCCCAGGTTATATTTTTCAGCCGCCGGCATAAGTTAGAAAAAGGGGTCTATGTCCGGCAGGACAGAATTATTATTGACCTGGGCCAGGGCTCCAAAGATGTTTGTTCGGTTAAAGATATTTTTATTCGGGGCAACCATAACCTGGAAAATGCGTTGGCGGCCACGGCGGCGGCAGCAGCCCTGGGCGTGGAACCGGAGGTTATAGCGGAAGTCTTGCGTACCTTCAGGGGTGTCCCGCACCGGATGGAACATGTTGCTGAAATCGACGGAGTGGTGTATATTAATGATTCGAAAGGCACAAATCCGGATGCAGCCATGAAGGCCCTGGATTCTTATGATCAACCCCTGGTGTTAATTGCGGGAGGCCGCAATAAAGGCAGTGACTTCACTGCTTTTGCGGCCAAAGTCAGGGAAAAGGTCAGGGCGCTGGTGGTTTTGGGCGAGTGTGCCGACGAGATTATAGAGAGCATGAATAAAGTCGGTTTCAGTAATATCTACCGTGCTCATACTTTGGAAGAAGCGGTGAGAAAAGCTGCTGAAGTTGCCAATCCCGGAGAGATAGTTCTGCTGTCACCGGCCTGCGCAAGCTGGGACATGTTCAAAGATTTCGAACAACGCGGGGAAAAATTCAAGGAGGTTGTCCTGAGTTTAAGGAGGTAGCGCTTTGACCCTGCGTAAAAAATCACCGGATTTTTTGCTGTTTATGGCCACAATTTTACTGCTGGTTATAGGTATCGTTATGGTTTACAGCGCGAGCCAGGTTACAGCCCATGAAAGGTTGCACGATACATATTATTACCTCAAGAAACAGCTTTTATGGGCCAGCGTCGGGATTGGTGCTATGATGCTGGCCATGGGGATAGACTACTGGAAGTACAAGAAAATGGCGATTCCTTTTCTGGTTTTGGCTTTTTCATTGCTAGTTATGGTACTCCTGCCTGGCATTGGGAAAACCGTTAAAGGCGCGCAACGCTGGATTGGTTTAGGACCGTTTACGATACAACCTTCAGAAATGGTTAAACTGTCCCTGGTAATTTTTATGTCTTATGGGTTATCAGTGCAAAAACACAAGATAAAAAAATTTTCCCAGGGACTACTGCCCAATTTGTTGATTCTCGGTTTGGCCTGCGGTCTTATATTACTGCAACCAGACCTGGGGACAGCAGTATCTGTGGCCGGCACAGTTTTCGTCATGTTGTTTGCAGCGGGAGCCGAGGCTAGGCACTTATCTGCTCTGGCCCTGGCGGGGATAGGGGCAGTCGGCCTGGCAATAGCTTTTGAACCTTACCGACTGCGGCGGTTCCTGGCATTTCTTGATCCCTGGGCAGACCCGTTGGGCAGCGGATTTCATATTATTCAGTCACTATATGCCTTGGGTTCCGGAGGACTCTTTGGTTTGGGCCTGGGGCAAAGCCACCAGAAGTTTTTCTATTTGCCCGAACAACACACTGATTTTATTTTTGCCGTATTGGGTGAGGAGTTGGGATTTTTGGGCGGAAGTCTGGTGTTGCTGCTTTTCATACTTTTTGTATGGCGGGGTTTCCGGATTGCCCTAAGTTCGCCTGATTCCTTTTCCAGTTTGCTGGCCGTAGGCATCACTACAATGGTAGCGCTGCAGGCCATCATAAACATTGGCGTGGTTACCGGCTCCATGCCGGTAACGGGAATTCCGCTGCCACTGATCAGTTTTGGCGGTTCATCCCTGATCTTTACCTTAATCGGTGTAGGTATTTTGCTCAATATTTCCAAGTATGGCTCAGTCCGTTAGGGGGATAACAAATGAAGGTTATCGTTTCCGGGGGAGGAACAGGGGGTCATATATATCCGGCTTTGGCAATAGCCAAAGGCCTTCAGGAAGCCGAAGCGGGTACTGAAGTCCTTTATGTGGGCACGGCCAAAGGCCTGGAAGCAGGGATTGTCCTGCAGACCGGGGTTCCTTTCAGAACTGTTACGGTTGAAGGGCTGCCGAGGAAAATAGGGGTGCGGTTGTTTTCTTCTTTGCTTAAAGTGACCAAAGGTTTTTTTCAGGCCATGCAGATTATGGACGAATTCAGGCCTGACATTGTTATCGGCACCGGAGGTTATGTATGCGGCCCTGTAGTTCTGGCGGCTGTACTGAAAAAAATTCCGACGCTCATTCATGAACAAAATGCTTTCCCCGGCATAACCAATAAACTGCTGGCCCGACTAGTTAATCGGGTGGCAACCACATTTCCGGAATCGGTCAAGTATTTTAAAAATCCCGGGAAAGTTGTTGTCACCGGTCTGCCTGTCAGGCCGGAAATCCTTAATGCCAGGCCGGAGGATGGAACAGACCTGGGTTTTGCACCCGACCGGTTCAATGTTTTGGTTGTTGGCGGCAGCAGAGGAGCCAGGTCTATCAACCTGGCCATGGTGGAAGTTCTGGAACATTTCCATAACCATGCGGGTGTCCGGCTATTGCTGGTCACCGGCGAATCGGGTTATCACGAATTAAATGACAGGCTGAAGCTGCGGGGCTTGGACCCGGCCAAGCTCAACAATATCATCATTAGGCCTTATCTGCATAATATGCCCGCGGCCCTCGCCGCCGCAAACCTCATTGTATGCCGGGCCGGCGCCACTACGATAGCCGAGATTACAGCCAAAGGAATTCCAAGCATCTTAATTCCATATCCCTACGCGGCGGAAAACCACCAGGAATACAATGCGAGAGCCCTTGTGGACAAGGGTGCGGCAGTTATGATTAAAGACGCCGAATTGACGGGGCGTAAGATTATCGAAAACGTTGAACTCCTACGCCAGGATATACAACTTTGGCATAAAATGGCGGAAAAGTCAAAGGCACTGGGAAGGCCAGATGCCTTGCAAAATATAGTCAAATTAGCGCAAAACCTTTTAAAATAGAGCTTCGATTGGACAAGTTGTATCATTAAAAAGGACAAGTTCATTCACCCTCTAATCAATATCTGCATACTATAGGGTAGAGCTTTCGGTTGATACGATAAGGTTTTTGCCGGGAAGGAGCTGAACAAGTCATTGGGTAAGGACCAGACACAATTTCACTTTATCGGTATCGGCGGCGCCGGGATGAGCGGTTTAGCAAGAATTTTGCTGCAAAAAGGTATGAGAGTAAGTGGTTCTGATATCAAGAGCAGCCGCACTTTTTCTCAATTAAAAGAACTTGGGGCAAAGGTTTATCTCGGCCATAGTCGGGAAAATATATCGGAAGAAATTAGAGTCGTAGTAGTTTCCTCCGCAATATCCCCGGATAACGAGGAACTGGCGGAAGCCAGGAAGAAGGGATTGAAGATACTACACCGGGGCGATGTGCTGGCCGGTTTAATGGCAGAGAAAAAAGGGATTGCAGTAGCTGGAGCTCATGGAAAAACGACCACTACTTCAATGATTGCGCTTGTGCTGGAAAAAAACGGCCTGGATCCTACGGTAGTCGTCGGAGGGGAATTATTCGATATAGGTAGCAATGCCAAGCTGGGTAAGGGAGAATACCTGGTGGCTGAGGCGGACGAAAGTGACGGGTCTTTTTTGAAGCTGTCTCCTTATATTGAAGTAATAACCAATATTGAAGACGATCACCTGGATTATTATGGCTCAACGGAGAAAATAGATGCAGCCTTCCAGGAGTTTACCGAAAAAATTCCCGACGAAGGTTTTTGCATTTTATGCTTCAACAGTCCCAAAGTAAAGGTTCTGGCCGACAAATTAAAGAAGCCTTTTATCAGCTACGGTATTGGAGTGCCGGCTGAATATGAAGGTCGAAATGTATTATGCCAGGGTACGCAAAGTTCTGTAGACGTTTTTTACAGGAACGAATATTTGGGCAAGTTACGGCTTAATGTTCCCGGCGAGCATAATTTAGCCAATGCCCTGGCCGCTTTGGCTGTTGGTCGGCTGGTAGGTTTAAGCTTCGAGCAGGTGGCAGATGCTCTGGCCAGCTTTACCGGTGTGGGAAGGCGGTTTCAATTAATAGGACAGGTAAAAGGCATAACTGTTGTTGATGATTATGCCCATCATCCTACCGAACTGAAAGCTACTTTGCAAGCCGCCCAAAAGGCAGGTTTTACAAGGATAATCAGTGTGTTTCAACCTCACCGGTTTACTCGGACCAAATTCCTGTACAGACAATTTGGTGAAGCATTCCATGGTCCTGATATTATCATTATTACTGAAATATACAGCGCCGGCGAAAAACCTATTGCCGGGGTCAGCGCCCAACTGATCATCGATGAAGTCAAAAAACATACTACGGCGCCGGTTTATTTTTTAAAGACTGAAGAAGATATTCTCGAATTTTTGCTGGCTAATACCAGGTCGGGCGACCTGGTTCTAACCCTTGGAGCAGGGAACATATGGGCCGTAGGGGTTGAGTTGGTCAGACGGTTGAAAGAGGGAAAGTAAATGAGCATTTGCAGGTTCAGAGAGGAACTGCAAAATCTCATATCCGGTGAAATCCTCGTAAACGAACCGATGTCATTACATACCACCTGGCGGATAGGCGGGCCGGCAGACCTCATGCTTATTCCGGAAGATATTGAAGACTGTTGGGCCGCTATAAAACTTGCCAAAAAATATGGGATACCATATTTAGTTATGGGCAATGGTTCTAATTTGCTGGTCAAGGACAGAGGTATCCGGGGGCTGGTCATAAAAATGGCCGCAGGGGAAATTAAGGTTGACGAGGAACAGAATTTAATTTTTGCTCCTGCAGGAACTCTGTTGCCGGTTGTTGCCAGGGTCGCTGCCGACCATGCTTTGAGCGGCCTGGAATTTGCTGTCGGCATTCCGGCAAGCGTGGGCGGGGCCATTGTTATGAATGCCGGTGCACACGGCAAAAGTATCGGTGAGGTTGTTAAGGAGGTGAATGTTCTTGACTCCGACGGCGAACTGTTGGTTTTGCCGGGAAGAGACCTGGATTTTAGGTACCGGTACAGCAACATACTCCAAAAGAATTTCATTGTCACAAAAGCTGTATTTTTGTTAGCAAGAGCTCCTGCTGTGGAAATAAAGAAACGCATGACTGAGTTTTTGGAAAAGAGAAGGCAATTGCAGCCCGTAGGCAAACCTAATGCCGGCAGTGTTTTTAAAAACCCGGCCGGGACTTCTGCAGGGATGTTGATAGATGCAGCCGGCTGCAAGGGATTGACCGTTGGAGACGCTCAGGTGTCCGAAAAGCACGCCAATTTTATTCTAAACCTGGACAGCGCTACTGCCCACGATGTTTTGACCTTGATTGAACAGGTCAAAAACGCGGTTTATAAAAAATTTAATGTTATGTTGGAATTGGAAGTACAGGTAGTAGGGGAGTAGCCGAAACTGGAGGTGACAAATTGCAGAAGTTCATTGTCATCGGAGGCAAGCGGCTTAATGGCAGGATCAGGGTAAGCGGAGCAAAAAACGCCACACTTCCCGTGTTGGCTGCCAGTTTACTGACCGATAAGGGCTGTTTGATTCATGAAGTTCCAAAGCTCAAGGATATCGATGTGATGAAAGAGGTTCTCAAGTATCTGGGATCTGTGATAGAATGCCGGGGTTCTTCCCTGAAGCTAGATAACAGCCGCGTTTGCTCGAAGGAAATTTCCGAAGATTTGATGCGCCGTATGCGGGCTTCCAACCTGGTTATGGGCCCCCTGTTAGCCAGATTCGGCCACGTGAGAGCTGCTTATCCCGGAGGGTGTGCCATCGGGTCAAGACCTATGGACCTGCATTTAAAAGGTTTTGCCGCTCTGGGGGCGGAAATTACGGAAAAACATGGGTTTGTGGAGGCCAGAGCAAATTGCCTGAAAGGCGCCGAAATACACCTGGATTTTCCAAGTGTCGGAGCCACAGAAAATCTGATGATGGCAGCTGTTTTGGCCCGCGGCCAGACGGTAATCAAAAATGCGGCAAAAGAACCGGAAATTGTTGACTTGCAAAACTTTTTGAACAGCCTGGGAGCAAAGGTGCGCGGCGCCGGAACTGATGTGATTAAAATTGAGGGCGCAGGGGAATTGGAGCTTGCCGAACATACCGTAATTCCTGACCGTATTGAGGCAGCTACCCACCTGATAGCCGGGGCAATTACGGCTGGCGAAGTTGTTGTGGAAAATGTTATCCCCGAACATCTGGATTCAGTAATTGCTAAATTGCGTGAAGCAGGAGCAGACATTCAGGTGGGCCAGAACTGGATCAAAGTAGCCAGCGACGGGAAATTCAAAGCCGTAGATGTCAAAACTTTACCTTATCCTGGGTTTCCCACCGATGTCCAGGCGCAGTTAATGGTTCTAATGACTGTGGCGCAGGGGACAAGTATAATTTCAGAAAGTATCTTTGAAAACAGGTTCAAGCATGTTGATGAACTTCGCCGGATGGGAGCTGATATCAAAATCGAGGGACGTACAGCTATTGTAAAAGGCACCTCAAAGCTAAGCGGGACCTTTGTTGAAGCTACGGATCTACGGGCGGGAGCAGCTTTGGTACTGGCTGGCCTGATTGCGGAAGATGCCACAGTAATAGAAAACATATGGCACATTGACAGAGGTTATGAGGATTTGGAAAAAAAATACTCCGCGCTAGGGGCACGGATAATGCGGGTGAACAGTGTTTGAATTGGCAGCAGGAAGCTGCTTTTTTTGGTTTAGGCACGGACAAGTTGTGATATATTTTTCCTTTCAGTTTTGGTATAATATAACCGTGAGGTGATCCAGGTGCCTAACATACGTTCGGGAAGGCCTCGACATACCAGACAAAGTTTGCCTTTGCAGGGACTTTTTTTTATTTTACTTTTAATTTGTGGAATTTATGCTCTTTTAAACTCTTCTTTTTTTTCTGTTTCCCGGATTATCGTAGACGGGAACAAGCAACTTAAAACCCAGGAGATTGTCAATCTTTCAGGCATTACATTGGGAACCAATACTTTCAAGTTAAAAATAGACGAAATCGAAAAGAGAATTTTGCTGCATCCTTTGGTGAAAAAGGTAACGGTCAAGCGTTTGCTGCCGGGGAAAATTAAAATAGACCTGGAGGAACGGGTTGGACAAGGCTTACTGCCCAAAGACGGCGGATTTTATGTAATCGATAGTGAGGGGGTATTTTTATACCCTGTAGACAGCATAGAAAAAATAAATTTGCCGATAATTACCGGAGTCCGGTTTGGTAAAATTAAGACCGGCCAAAAAATAAAGTCGGAGGGGCTAAGGAGTGCGCTTGATTATTTGGCCATTATGCCCCCTGAAATTTCCACCATTGTTTCTGAAATTAACTGTGCTGATCCGGAAAACATAATTATGTATACCATTGATGGGGTAGAGGTACGTTTGGGAAATACGGAAAACGCGACAGAAAAACTGGAAATCTACAGGCAGGTAGCAAGCCAAAAATTTCAACAAAAAATTCAGTATATTGATCTGAGTTATCATAACAAACCTGTTGTAAAATTTTACTCCAAGCCGTAGTAATTTTAATAGCAGAGAAAGGTAAGGGATGCACCAATGAAAAGAGGTCAACTGTATGTGGCCATTGTGCTCCTCGTTTTAGGCATGATGCTGGCCGTACAGTTTCGTACTACCAAAGATATCCAACAGAACGCACCTATCAGCAGGGCGCAGGAATTAACAGCCCGGCTCAAAGATGTTACGGAGGAAAGAGATAGCCTGCTTATCGAGGTATCGGATTTAAGAAAAAAATTGGAACAAACGGGCCGGAAGGGCGGGGCCGGCAAAGCCATCAGCGACGAACTGGATAAGGCCCGCATGGTGGCCGGTCTTACCCCGGTAGAAGGGCCCGGTGTGGAAGTAGTTCTAAATGATAGCCCGAAAAAACTGGAACCGGGCGAAGACCCGAATTTATATATTTTACATGAAGAAGATTTGCTGAAAGTAGTGAATGAGTTAAGAGCCGGCGGAGCTGAAGCTATTTCGATTAATGGCCAAAGGTTGCTTGCCAATTCGGAGATCAGGTGTGCAGGTACTACTATTTTGGTAAATACGAAAAAGATTGTACCCCCGATTACAATCTTGGCTACCGGTGACCCTAAGGCTCTGCAAAGCTCCCTGGAAATAAAGGGAGGTATCCTGGAGACCCTGAGGTTTTGGGGCTTACAGGCGGATGTGCAACAAAAACAAAAAGTAGAAATACCTGCTTACGACGGACCTGTGGTATTTCAGTATTCCAAATCGGTAAAAGAGGGTGATTAATTGTGTGGCTACCTGTTTTGGGATTGGCTTTGGGGCTGATTATCGGGCTTATTGTTCCTATCAGCATGCCCCAGGCCTATGTGCAATATATGTCCGTAGCTGTGCTGGCGGCTCTTGACTCGGTTTTTGGCGGGGCGCGGGCCGGTTTGGAAAAAAAGTTTGACGATGTTGTTTTTATTACGGGATTTTTTAGCAATACATTACTGGCGGCGGGTTTGGCCTATATTGGCGAAAGGCTGGGGGTGGCGTTATACACGGCTGCCATTTTTGCCTTCGGCGTCAGACTTTTCCAAAATTTGGCCATAATAAGACGCCATATATTGAAAAAATAAAAAAATTCACCAGTAAAAAGAGGGAATTTGATTTCTATGTGGAATTTTCCTTTTAAGTAAATTCCCACATGTTAAGTAATTTCCTATATGTTAAGTAATTTCCCATATGTAAATAATTTCCCATACGGAGGTGGAAGGTTGTCCCTGCCAAATGTGCTGGTCGGAATTGACATTGGGACTTCCGGGATAAAGATAACTGTTGCCGACAGTACAGATAACTTTGTGATTAAAGCCATGGCTGAGTACCCCAGCCAAGGGGTGCAAAAAGGCCGTATTATAGATATAGACAGGGCGGTAAAGTCCCTGGAAAATGCAATTCGTCTCGCTGAAGAGGCGGGAAGGACCGAAATACGGGACATAATTGTTAACGTTTCCGGTCCGGAAGTGCAGGGTATATTAAGTACGGGTTCTTTGTTGATAAGTAGATCCAGTCACCGGGTAACCGAGTGGGACGTGGTACGTGTTCTGGAATTGGCTCGCCAAAATATCGTTCCAACGGGAAAAGAAACAATCTGTGCAGTACCCCGGAGTTTTTTTGTTGATGGGAACTATACCCCTAACCCGGTTGGGTTGAGAGGGCGCCTACTGGAAGTGGAAACGATGCTCATATTGGCGCCGCCTGATTTGCTGCAAGAAAGGCTGGATCTGGCTAATAGGCTTGGACTGAAGGTTGATTCCGTAAACGCCGGTATTGTTGCTACGGCCGGGTCAGCTTTATCACCGGAAGACGCCGGTGTCGCTTTAGTGGATGTTGGTGCCGGCTTAACGGAAATTGGTATTTTCGACGAGCGGGGATTATGCTGGTTGACAAGCTTACCCATTGGAGGAGATTACATAACATCGGACATATCTTTTGGGTTACAGGTACCCAAGGAATTGGCTGAGAAAATTAAATTGCAGTTCGGTTCTTTAAACCGGGATGATTTTCATGAAGTTTTCACCATTCCGGGGCTGAAAGGTGACGGACCAAAGAAAATTAACAGGCAGTTTGTTACTGAAATAATTGACTCCCGCATTACTGAAATATTTGATTTAATTAAACAGGCAATTCTGCAGTCGGGATACAATGACAGGGTGCGAAAAGGTTTGATTTTTACCGGTGGTGTTACCAAAGTTCCGGGTTTTCTGGAAAGAGCCCATGAATATCTAAAAGTACCTGTGTGTCTGGGCCACAATGACGGAATTTACTTGGGCGACTCCCGTTACAGTTGTTCCCTTGGCTTGGTTTTGTGTCACTCCCAAAATGTTGCAGGTTTGCAACAGACGGCCAGTGTTAAAGATGAATCAATGGGGTTCCTTGCGAGAATTATCCGGATTTTTAAAAAGTTCGTATGAAGGTTTTCCGGAAAATAACTGCATCATGAGCATTTCAAAGTTTTAAAGGAGGTCTTTCGGAGCATGCTCGAATTTGATATGGAATTGGACCAGTTCGCCAACATAAAAGTTATTGGGGTAGGTGGCGGAGGAAATAATGCTGTTAACCGGATGATATCAGCTGGCCTGAAAGGAGTTGAATTTATAACCGTAAACACCGATGCCCAGGCTTTGTACCTGTCCCAGGCGCCGCAAAAAATTCAGATAGGAGCTAAACTTACCAAGGGATTAGGGGCCGGCGCAAATCCTGAAATTGGGCAGAAAGCGGCAGAAGAGAACAGGGAAGAACTTGTACAAGCCCTGAAGGGCGCCGATATGGTGTTTGTTACTGCCGGTATGGGCGGTGGAACCGGAACAGGCGCTGCGCCTATTGTAGCGGAGGTAGCCAAGGAAGTAGGGGCATTGACTGTAGGTGTAGTGACCAAGCCTTTTACTTTTGAGGGGCGGAAACGTCTTACACAGGCTGAAGCGGGGATAAACAACCTGAAAGAAAAAGTCGATACCCTTATTACGATACCCAACGACAGGTTATTACAGGTGATTGACAAACATACTTCCATTGTTGAAGCGTTTCGTATCGCCGATGATGTGCTAAGGCAGGGTGTACAGGGCATATCGGACCTCATTGCCGTACCCGGGTTGATAAACCTGGATTTTGCCGATGTAAAGACAATTATGACTGACACAGGTTCAGCGCTTATGGGAATAGGCATTGCCTCCGGGGAAAACAGGGCTGCGGAAGCTGCGAAACTGGCTATATCCAGCCCGCTCCTGGAAACTTCCATCGAAGGAGCACGCGGCGTATTGCTTAACATTACCGGCGGAACCAGTTTGGGGCTTTTTGAAGTAAATGAGGCAGCCGAAATCATTGCCAATGCTGCTGACCCGGAAGCCAACATAATTTTTGGTGCGGTAATAGACGACAATATGCAGGATGAAGTTAGGGTCACAGTAATTGCCACAGGTTTCGATAACAGGAACCCCCGCCGGGGCATTTCCAGCGATACTGCCGGTATAGATATTAAACCTTTTACGGCTGTAGATGAATTAGATATTCCCGCTTTTTTACGGAGAAAATAATTGAGGTACCATACCCTCTACGTTATGTAGAGGGTATTTTTGAATAAATTATGCATGGAAATTATCTAACCCGCATAAAGAGTTTATGATAGGATTATTTTGCGACAGAATGCATGAAAAGCTTTGCTCAATTTACCTGCCAACGGTATGGAAAACTTTTCGGCCGGTTGTCACAAGCAAGAGAATGGTTGGTGTTTTTGTGGGAGGGATGTAGGGGTGAACTGTAAAGAATGTCGGTATCTGTTATTCGATTACGTGGACAATAAGCTTACTCCCGATACAAAAGAAATTATCGACGAGCATTTACAGGTTTGCCCCGAATGTGCTGCCCGGATGGAAGCTTTGCAGGTCCGGCAGGAGGAGCTGGAACAAGCATCCGGAATGTTTTTTTATCTTTTTAAACCTTCCGGGGGGTTCAAAAGGTTATTTATTATTGCCTCTTTGTTAACAGCGTTATTATTTGCCATACTTACTTACCTACATTTAAAAAATCTTATTTTTTAGCTAATTGTCCAAAATTATGGGCTGAAATCAAACCTTTGTCAATTTCGGACGTAAATTGACGGAGGTTTTTTTTGTGGGTGCAGCCTATGTGACAGATTTTGCCGGGTAAGTCGTAGTATAATGGGCATATAACTTGTCATATAGGGCTTATTCCTGGCATATACTGCTAATATGATAACCGGGTTTGTTGCGGAGGTGCTTTGCCATGTCCTCCAAAACTGTTATCTATGTATATCCTGATTTAGTTTTTGCCATAAGTTTTATTATGAATCTGATAATTCTGTGGGGTACCAACAGGATAGCCCGTTTGAGGGCTGGGAAACTCAGATTAGTTACGGGCGCTGCCATTGGAGCCCTGTATTCAGCAGCCGCGGCTTATCCCAATTTGGCTTTTCTGTATTCCTTTGGCATAAAAATGGTTTTTGGCACAATTATGTTTCTTACCGTCTTTTTCCCACTAACGGCAAAAGATTTTATTTTCGGAATGCTATATTTCTTCCTGGTGTCCTTCAGTATTGGGGGCATATTTTTTGGTATTATATTTTTGCTCAATTCTTCGGGTTTGAGCGCCCAGTTATTCACCGGTCTTGCGTCTTTAATTCAGTCTAAATTTGGTATTAGCATTATTTTTACTTCCATTGTGGCGGGTATGCTAATAAAATGGGGTCTCCCTTTCTTTAAAAAAAATGGGTTGCATGGAGTGTTAAAGGTACCGGTGAAGGTGCTTTTTGGCAACCGGCAGATTGAAGTCGAGGCTTTACTGGATACGGGTAATCAACTGCAGGACCCTATTTCTCTGACGCCCGTCCTGGTAGTGGAGTATGCGGCCATAAGTGAATATTTACCGGCCGAAATGCGCGATTACTTTGAAGCGGAAGAACCGGATTTGGCCAAAATTGCCGGAGGCATAACAGACCAATTCTGGTCGGCCAGGTTTCGGGTTATTCCTTTTACTTCATTGGGGCGAAGCAACGGAATGCTGGTCGGTTTCAGACCGGACCAAATAGAAGTCAGAAAGGGGGAACAGGTCTATACCCGGAAAAACGTAATTGTGGGAATCTACAACAAGACGTTAAGTCCGGACGGGAAATACAAAGCTTTGTTGCATCCGGATATTTTAGAGGAAATTTCAGCTTAGTTAGGAGGAAAGCTGATGGGTAATCGGTTATTGCGAGTAAAATGGAACTTGCGGCTGATGCTGATCAAGCTCCTGCTGAGGCTTGGGCTGCGGGCAGAAGTTCATTATGTGGGAAGCAGCGAAGCTTTGCCGCCACCTTTATCTAATGCCGAAGAAAACTATCTTATATCCAAGCTGGCCACCGGCGATGCGGCAGTAAGAAGTGTTTTGATTGAACGGAACTTGCGGCTGGTTGTTTATATTGCCAGGAAGTTTGAAAACACCGGGGTTGGTATTGAGGACCTGGTTTCTATCGGTACAATCGGATTAATTAAAGCTGTAAATACTTTTGACCCGGCCAAAAAGATAAAACTGGCCACTTATGCTTCCCGCTGCATAGAAAACGAAATACTCATGTACCTGCGCAGAAACAATAAAACCAGGGCTGAGGTCTCCTTTGATGAACCCATCAACATTGACTGGGACGGAAATGAGCTTTTGTTGTCTGATGTTATGGGTACGGAAAGCGATATTATTTATAAATTTATAGAAGAAGAGGTTGACCGTAAGTTGCTGGCTCTGGCGTTGCAGAAACTTAACGGGCGTGAGCGCAGGATAATGGAATTAAGATTTGGCTTAATTGACGGGACCGAAAAGACGCAAAAAGAAGTTGCCGATATGCTGGGCATTTCCCAGTCGTACATATCCAGATTGGAAAAGCGTATTTTGAAAAGACTGCGCAAAGAGATACATAAAATGGAGTAAGGCAACGGTTGTTTTACTTTTACAGCGGCAGTTTCTTTTTCGTAGCACAGCGGTCTTCGCCATCTTCGGACATGCGGGAACTCTCTACCTGCCCGGTTGCGGTTTTGCGGGCGCATTCGCTCCTTAAGGGGCTGCCTTTAGACAGCCCTTCAGATTGAAGATAAAGTTACATAATAGGACACGGGCAAATAGGGCTTCCTTTACGGAAGCCCTGATATTTTTTTAAGAGGTTTGCCGTGCAAACCAACCTTATACGGAATATTTCCATTTTCGGATATGCGGCAACCCCCTGCCTACCTTGCAGCGGTTTTGCGGGCGCAGTCGCTCCTTGACGGTAGCTTTAGCACCGCACCCACCCTTCCTTCTACAGACCGAACCTTAATACAGGCCGCTCTGTAGTCAGTCGGCGATCACACTTAGCCGCCGCTCCCGGTGAAACAATAAGTTGCGACTTGGTGGAGGGCAGATAGACAGTGTTAACGACAGTGAGGGCTTCAAATCACTGTTTCCGGCACGGACGCCTCAATCCCGAGAACGTAATTATTTAAACCGCAGAATCCACAGAGAATCCACAGAGGACACGGAGAATTAATGGTAAAAGCAAAGTATATAGCTTGTCTAAACAATGAAATTTTGATTAGTTTCTTGGTAATTTTTTTGTTCGGTTTTTTCCCAGTTTTTCTCTGTGTTCTCTGAGTCCTCTGAGTCCTTTGTGGTAGATGGTTGCTGGCCGTAACCCCGGAGCAACGGTTGATCCACCGGTGCAGCGGCAATTAAATGTATAAACCCATTTTCTTTTGGCAATAATCCTAGTAAAAACCGAATACTGCAAACCTGGAAGGGAGACGGCACAGATATGATGATAAACAAAGTAGAAATATGCGGTGTAAATACTTCAAAGCTTCCGGTTTTGTCCAGTAGTGAAATGCGCAAGATTTTCGAACAGATGCAAGCCGGGGATAAATCAGCTCGGACTAAATTAATAAACGGCAATTTGCGACTGGTACTCAGTGTGATTCAACGGTTTACAAACAGAGGAGAATATGTTGACGATCTTTTTCAGGTAGGGTGCATAGGCTTGATGAAAGCCATTGATAATTTCGACTTAAGCCAGAATGTGAAGTTTTCAACCTATGCAGTGCCTATGATTATTGGAGAAATCCGGCGGTATTTAAGAGACAATAATCCGATCAGGGTAAGCCGTTCCCTCAGAGATGTAGCTTACAAGGCTTTGCAGGTTAGAGACGCTTTGGTTAATAAGTATTCTCGTGAACCTTCCATTAACGAGATAGCCAGTGAACTGAAAATGCCGCGGGAAGAAGTAGTTTTTGCGTTAGATGCTATTCAGGAACCCATTTCATTATTTGAACCCATTTATCACGACGGTGGTGATCCTATCTATGTGATGGACCAGATCGGCGATGAGAAAAACCTCGACGGAAATTGGCTGGAAGGCATTTCGGTAAGGGAAGCCATGAGGAAACTGAATGAACGGGAAAAACTGATTTTGACCCTGAGGTTTTTTGAAGGAAAGACCCAAATGGAAGTTGCCGAAGAAATAGGAATTTCCCAGGCGCAGGTTTCCCGCTTGGAAAAAGCGGCCCTAAAACACATGAGAAAATATATGTAGTTACCCTCGGAGCAACGGAATTTGGTCACTGGCCATTGTTAAGGAGGTAGACATCAAAATGCGGAGTATAAAAACACAAGAATGTAATAAGGTTGCAAAGAGAACATTGTTGGACTGTACCGAAGGGTATGCGGCCGGTTGGACCCCGCGGAAAGCCCTGGCTGTGGCAGCTTTCGGCGTACTGATGGGCGGTTTCTTTTTAGGTATTGCTGCAGCCGGTGGGTTTAACGATGCGGGCGAGCTTTACGTGCAGGCCTATAACCAGAATAACCTGATTCGTTTTCATGTTATTGCCAATAGCGACAGTGTCAGGGATCAGGCCTTAAAGCGCAGGGTCAGGGATGTAATTGTCAACTATATGACACCCAAGTTTGAACAGGCGAAAAACGCGGCTGAAGCCCGAAAAATTTCTGCCCAATACCTCGACGAAATGCAGGAAATTGCCCAACAGGAGGTTTATCGTTGGGGAGCCCAATACAAAGTGAAGGCATTACTGGGTAAATTTACTTTTCCCGCCAAAACCTACGGCAGTATTACCCTGCCGGCCGGTGAATACCAGGCTGTACGGATAGTTTTAGGCGAAGGTGCGGGAGCCAACTGGTGGTGTGTATTATTTCCTCCCCTTTGTTTTATCAGCGGTTCAAAGGAAATGCCTGCAGAGACCTTGCCGGGAGAAATACCCGGCCATAAAGGGGATAACATTACCAATACAGAAAAGAATAAAGATAAACAGGAATTTGAGACTGAAGTAAAGGTAAAGTTCAAAATTCTTGAGATTTTGCGCAATGAATTTGGCAAAAGCAGTATAACTGCTAAAAACTACTAATTGAGTAAAAACATGCCATTGTAGGTTGCCTTAATTAAGACTCTGTTCTGCAGGGTCTTAATTAATACGTGAGATTGAAGGAGTAACAGAGATGTCGTTTTTTGATTTATTCTGGGCAATATTTATAGTTATGTCACTTATCCCGATTATTAATCAACAGAAGATTACCAGAGCCAGGTACAATCTCATCCATGAAATAGAAAGGAAACAGGGGTGCAGGTTAATAACACTTATTCACCGGCAGGAGTCTTTTAATTTGCTGGGAATATTATTTGGCCGTTTTATAAACATAGAAGATTCAGAACAGGTTTTGAGAGCTATCCGACTTACTCCGCAGGATATGCCCATCAGCCTGGTTTTGCACACCCCCGGGGGTTTGGTACTGGCATCGGAGCAGATAGCGCATGCTCTGGAAAAACACCGGGCTAAAGTTACTGTATATATTCCCCACTATGCCATGTCTGGGGGAACGTTAATTGCTTTGGCGGCCGATGAAATTGTGATGGATGAAAATGCTGTCCTTGGCCCTGTTGACCCCCAGATTGGAGAATACCCGGCGGCATCAATCGTGAAAGTGTTGGAAGAAAAAGAAAGAAATGAAATCGACGACAAAACCATTATCCTGGCCGATGTGGCCAAAAAGGCATTAAAGCAGGTAGAGGATTTTGTGTACGGTTTATTAAAAGACAACCTGGGAGAAGAAAAAGGACGGGAATTAGCGAAAATACTTACGGAGGGCCGCTGGACCCATGATTACCCGATAACTTACGATACATTGAAAGAGATGGGCCTGCGGGTGACCAATGATTTGCCCATTGAAATTTACCGGTTAATGGAACTTTACCCTCAGCCGACGCAACGGAGACCGTCGGTCCAGTATATTCCCGTACCTTACAATCAAAATAAAGACAGACAAGATAGATAGTAACATATTGACAACCCCTCACATATAATAGAGTGAGGAGGTGGAAGGCCGTGATGAAGGTATCTGATTTGCGCTTGAGGGAAGTCATCAACGTTTACAACGGCAAAAAATTGGGGCTAATCAGAGATATTGAATTTGATCTGGACCAGGGCAAGATAAAATCCATTATTTTACCGGGAGGTAATAAGGTTCTCGGGTTGCTGGGTAAAAATGATGATATAGTGATTCCATGGCATAAGATAAAAAAAATGGGGTTAGATGTGATATTGGTTGAACTCAATGATTTTAATGATACCCGGTATGAAGAATATTAAAGGCCAGGATATATCAAACGTATGGAAAGGCTGCTGCCTGGAGAGGCTGAAGCCTTTTATTTTTGCCAAAATAGTTTTCTTTAATGGTATAAAGTGCTGTTGTGGAGGTACACTACTTTCTGAATATCTAGGAAATTATGCTTTGAGGTAAAATTTGGATAACCTCAAAACATGATTTCCGGATATCAACAAAAGTTTCCTTAAAGGTTTCAATAGAAACGTTTGTTCTTTTAGAAAATCTGTTAAGGAGGAATGATTATGGCCCGAATGGTTAGGCATCGTACAGGTGATCGGGTAAGTGTTCATGACTCGGTTCAGGAAATGTACGAGCGCCTGCATAAAGACGGCATGAGCAATACCTTTGACCGGTTTGACCCTCAGGAGAAGATCAGGTGTGGTTTTTGTTCAGCGGGGGTCAGTTGCCAACTATGTACTAACGGTCCCTGCCGTATTTCCGACCAAGCAGGGGCTATGCTTGGGGTATGTGGCATTACCCCCGACGCGATGGCCATGCGGGATATGCTGCTCCGAAATGCCATGGGCGCGTCAACCTATGCCCACCATGCCTATGAAGCTTTCAGAACTTTAAAGTCCACCGTTGAAGGCAAGACACCGTTTAAAATTACTGACCGTGACAAGCTTTTCTGGTTTGCCGGACAATGTGGGGTAAGTACTAACGGTAGTCCCGAACAGGTAGCTTCGTGGTTGGCAGACTTCCTGATGTATGAACTACACCGTGGTTATGATGAGCCCAGTAAAATTATTGCTGCCTTCGCGCCCCCACCCAGGCAGAAAAAATGGCAGGATTTGGCCATTTACCCTGCGGGTACCTTACATGAAATTAAAGATGCTGTAGCCAGTTGCTTAACCAATGTGGATGGAGATTTCTTGTCTATGGCCAGAAAAGCATTACGTTTGGGGATTGCTACCATTTACGGAGCACAGATCGGGCTGGAAATGGTTCAGGATATTCTCTTTGGCACACCGATGCCCCATGAAGTGGAAGTTGATTTGGGGATCTTAGACCCTGCATACGTGAACATTGTCTTTAACGGTCATGAGCCATGGGTCGGCATGGCTACCTACCTGGCTGCCAAAAACCCGCAGGTCCAGCAGCGGGCGAGGGAAGCCGGCGCGAGAGGGCTGCGGGTTATCGGTTCCATTGAAACAGGGCAGGAAATGCTACAGCGTCTACCAATGGATGAGGTTTTTCGGGGCTTAACCGGCAACTGGTTAGCTATCGAGCCTGCCTTGGCAACGGGCGCCATTGATGTTTTTGCCATGGATGAAAACTGTTCACCACCTTACCTGAAACCTTATGAGGAAAAGTACGGTGTTACATTAGTCAGTGTCAATGACCTGGTGAGGATTCCCGGAGTAGATAAAAACTTCGATTACAAGCCGCCGGAAGCTGCACATATTGCCAATCAATTGATAGATCTGGCCATTGGCAATTTTAAGGCACGTAAAGGTAAAGTAACTCCCAAAGTGCCGCAAAAAATAACCAAGGCTATTTCCGGTTTTTCGACGGAAGCAGTTTTAAAGGCCCTCGGAGGTACTCCCGATCCGCTGGTCAGCGCCATTAAAGCGGGAAAAATTAAAGGTGTTGTGGCCTTGGTCAACTGTACCACATTGTCTACTGGTCCCCATGATTATATGACCGTAAATTTGGCCAAGGAATTAATTAAAAAAGACATCATGATTGTCAGTGGCGGGTGTGGTAATCATGGCCTGGAAGTAGCCGGGCTGTGTAACCTTGACGCCATTAATATGGCGGGCCCGGGATTACAGGAAATATGCCGGAGCCTGAATATTCCGCCGGTTCTGAGTTTCGGTACCTGTACAGATACCGGGAGGATTTCCATGTTGACGACGGCCTTGGCAAATCACCTTGGGGTTGATTCAGCAGATTTGCCTATCGCAGTAACCGCCCCCCAGTATTTGGAACAAAAAGCTACCATTGACGGGATGTTCGCTTTAGCTTACGGGCTTTATACCCATTTGTCACCTACTCCTCCCGTAGCAGGAGGCCCCGAATTAGTCAAGCTTCTAACTGAGCAGTTGGAAGGATATACGGGCGGTAAGGTTGCATTGGGAGATGATCCGGTAGAAGCAGCAAAAGGTATTGAAAACCATATTCTTAAAAAGCGGGCTAAATTGGGATTAGATTAAATGATTGACAAAAATTAAGACCGGTAATGTCTGGTAGTTAATCTAAAACGGGCTTAAAAGTTAACTGGAAGCAGACTTGAAGTCTAACAGCCAGGTAGTCCACCGGCGCACTACGGAAGAACCGGCGGTTTACCGCATTTTTATATGGCGGTGAATCTGCGCTGGCGGTAGTGGCTCCCGGTGGACTTTATGTTACACCATTAATTACCACCCATAATTTAAAAGGATTTTTTACGTCCTTGTCTAATAAAGGTTGATATTTATTGTTTTAACAAACTTAAACCAATCGGGTGGTAATATGGACGAAATTATGGCTAGAAAAAAGAAGTTTTTGGCCTGGTTTATGGAAAAAAATCAGCTCAAAAGACCTGATACATACCAAATTCTGCAACTGCTTTTCCATGAAGAACAGTTGCTGCGGATAAGTCATTTTGTGGATGATGTGAGGTATTTACCAAATGCCCTGATTATTTCGGCAGAAGGTGCACCTACGGTGTCTTTCCTATGCCGAATAAACGGCATTTATTACGAAAATGTGGCTGAAGTAACAGAGGTTTTAATTAACAACCCGCCGGAAGAACTATATATCAGACTTGCCTTTGACCGGGAATTAATATGTTGTCCCTGTATTGAACAGTTGGCCGAAGAGCCGGAGGTTGATTTTTCCGAGAGGCTAAAAAAATTAGAGAGCGAACTAAACAGAATAGCATTTCTGAAGGAAGAAAAAAGGTTGAAATTACAGGCTGAAATTGACGATGCTTTGGACAAGAGGGATCGGGACAGGTTTTATTATTTATCTGATTTGTATAAAAAATTTTTTGGTTAAAAAGAGCACGGAAGATATTTTACCGTGCTCTTAAAATTTTTTGTTAATATGCTGCCACCATATTTTTCCTTGACTATACCATATATAGTGTTATATAATAAATATGCCCCAAGATATTGTATAGTGAATGATTCTTGGGGAATTAACATTGGTATTCTATACGGGACCATTATATTCCTGCGAAACACTATTCTGACAATTTGGTGGGATGGAAAATGCGGTGTCCTTTTTGTGGTTTTTCTGAAAGCAGGGTTTTAGACTCCAGGCCGGCAGACGACGGAAATGCCATCCGCAGGAGGCGGGAATGTGGCGAATGTAACCGTCGATTTACGACCTATGAAAAAGTGGATGAAATACCGCTGATTGTTGTAAAAAAAGACGGTAGGCGGGAGGTGTTCGACAGGGGGAAAATTCTCGGCGGTATAATCAAAGCCTGTGAAAAAAGACAGATTCCACTCACGGAGATGGAAAAAGTGGTAGAAGAAATCGAGAAAGAGTTGCGCAACAAGATGGAAATGGAGGTAGGTTCGGTGCAAATCGGCGAAATGGTAATGGAACGGCTGCGGAATTTGGACGAAGTAGCTTATGTCAGATTTGCCTCGGTATACCGCCAGTTTAAAGATGTAAACAATTTTATTCAGGAACTGGAGAAATTGTTGAAAAAGAATTAATGGTTAGCTTAAGGGGGCCTGTAGATGTTTACTTCTATTAAAAAGCGAGATGGAAGAGTAGTTGATTTTAATGAAACGAAAATTACTGATGCAATTTTTAAAGCAGCTCAGGCTGTGGGTGGCGAAGACCGGCAGATTGCAATGGAATTAACCCTGGAGGTATTAAAGTATTTAAAGCAAAAATATAACGGCCAACTTTTTTCTGTAGAAGATGTGCAAGATGCTGTAGAAAAAATATTGATCGAAAACGGGCATGCTAAGACGGCTAAAGCTTATATTTTGTATAGAGCTCACCGTACCAGAATACGGGAAGCAAGGTCGGAACTGATGGACGCTGTTCAGGAAATATTGCGTGAAACCAACAGGGAAAACGCCAACATTAGTAATTCCCCTTCAGCAAAAATGCTGCAAATTGCCAGTGCGGCCAGCAAAAACTTTTACTTGTCCAGGATGATTCCGGAAGAGCAGGCCCAGGCACATATTAACGGTGATATACACATACATGACTTGGATTTTTATGGTAAAACGCTTACATGCATACAGATTCCTCTCGGAAGGCTGCTGCGCGAAGGATTTAATAACGGACATGGCTATATCAGGCCGCCAAAAAGGCCTACTTCAGCAACAGCATTAGCTGCCATAATACTGCAAAGCTCTCAGAACGATATGCATGGAGGGCAGTCTTTTGCCTTTTTTGACCGCGATATAGCTCAATTTGTGAAAGACGCCTCTGACGACGAAGTATACCAGGCTATGGAAGCCTTTATATATAATCTGAATTCCATGCATTCCAGGGCCGGCGCTCAGGTTCCTTTTTCCAGTTTGAACATTGGTACTGACACATCGCCTGAAGCCCGGAAGGTGGTAAAAAACCTGCTTTTGGCTTATGAAAAAGGGTTGGGCCGGGGAGAAAACCCGATATTCCCCAATATTATTTTCAGAGTTAAAGAAGGAATTAACTTAAATGAAGGGGATCCCAATTACGACTTATTTAAACTGGCCATAAGGGTTGCCTCCCGCCGCTTAAATCCTACTTTCAGCTTTATGGATTCTTCTTTTAACAGCCCCTATGGATGTGAGGTTTCTTACATGGGCTGCCGTACCAGGGTTATGTCCAATGTTAACGGTCCCGAGGTGACAGAAGGACGTGGTAATCTTTCATTTACCACTATTAACTTGCCCCGTATAGCTATTAAATCGGGCACCAACATTGACAAATTCTATCGTGAATTGGACCGTATCCTGGAATTATGCATAAATCAGTTGTACCACAGGTATCGGGTTCAGGCCAGGCTGAAAGTTAAAGACATGCCGTTTTTGATGGGACAACACCTTTATCTGGATTCTGAAAACTTGAAACCCTGTGACGAAATAGAACCGGCTATCAAACACGGGACTTTGTCCGTAGGTTTTATTGGCCTGGCTGAGACTTTAAAAGTACTAACCGGCAAAAATCATGGTGAATCTGCGGAAGCCCAGGAGATGGGGTTGCAGATTGTTGCCCATATGCGGGAAAAAATGGACGAGGCGACAGAACGCTTCCATTTAAATTATACTTTGCTGGCTACTCCGGCTGAAGGCCTGTCGGGCAGGTTTGTTCGCTTGGATCGTAAAGAATATGGAATAATTCCGGGAGTAACCGATAAAGAATACTACACTAACTCATTCCATGTACCTGTCGGTCAGGACATCAGTTGCTTCCAAAAGATAAGTATCGAAGGGCCGTACCATAAATACTGCAATGCCGGGCATATAAGTTATGTGGAATTTTCTGCCCCGCCGATTCACAACGTGGAGGCCGTAGAAGATATTTTAAGGCACATGAAAAACAGCGATATAGGTTATGCCGGTATAAATTTCCCCGTAGATTTCTGCATGAGCTGTAGTTATATAGGAGTGATTAATAAAGATGAGTGTCCCATGTGCGGTTCGATAGATATAAAAAGGGTCAGACGGATAACGGGTTATCTCAGCACCGTCGATAGGTTTAACGATGCCAAACGGGCCGAATTATACGACAGGGTGCCGCACAGGTTACTGGAAAGGGAATAGGACCTGACGGAAAGGGAAAAGGCTGCGCTTTTTGTGCAGCCTTTTTTGGGGGTCAGGGTTAATTACCATAGAACAACAGGATTAAAATGAGGAAAAGGATAAAAGCTGCTCTGGGGTTCCACCCTGCGCAACCGTCTACCATGACTATCCCTCCTTTGAGTTTTGATCAATTTCTAATTTTTGATGTTGTATATTATGCGGCGTACAAAAAAAGTGTGCACGTTGTACAACGGTCTTTTCCCTGTACAAATGTTTTAAGACAAAATAAAACTACCCGGTAAAAAGCCGGGCAGTTTTGTATCGGGCTTTTGGCACCAATGACTCTGAAAAAGTCTAAACCCTTGTGATTTATTTTCTTTTCAGGTAAGGGATTGTCCAAGCTATCCACCCGGCGGCAATAAAGGCTAATTTTACAGGTATCAGACGTCTGTCTGCCGGCATATCGAGCTCCCCGGACAATATATCAACGACAAAGGGGACAATAAAAATCAACAGGCTGGGCAGGAAGGACCTGTCCCTGGTTTTGCGTAACTGATAGAAAGAAGTTATTAGCCCTAAAATGATTGCCGTAGGTAAAACAAATTTTGTAAGCATAATTTTCCTCCGTTTGCGTGTTTCTTGCCGCCTTTTATTTATAATTGCACGTATATTTATTATATCTTAATGGATGGTAACAAGCAAAGAGGTGACAAATGGTTATGAAAATACGTCTGGCAGGATTGGCAAAGGAAAGTGTGGTCGATGGTCCGGGCCTGCGGTCGGTAGTCTTTGCCCAGGGCTGTCCGAGAAGATGTCCCGGTTGCCATAATCCCGACGCTCTGGATCCCGATGGAGGGCAAGAAGTTGATATTGATGAAATAGTATCCACGATAGTTAAAAACCCCTTGGTCAAAGGGGTAACATTCTCAGGGGGTGACCCCTTTTTACAGGCAGCCGGCTTTGCCGCACTGGCAGGTAAATTAAAAGACCGGGGGTTAAATATATTAACCTTTACCGGTTACACTTGGGAAGAATTGCTTGCATTATCGGAACGCGACAAAAATGTGAAAAAATTAATCGAGCTTTCAGATATCATTATTGACGGCCCCTTTATTGAGGCGGAAAAAGACTTGAACCTGGCTTTTCGTGGTTCACGAAACCAGCGCATTATTGACGTGAAGAAAAGCCTGGAGAGCGATAAAATAGTTGAAATGGAACTTAATTGACGTTGCAGTTCCGGTAAAACAGATTTACTTTGTACTTTAACCTCCTCCTACAGGCGGGAAAATGCCCACCCTGTCTCTATCTTTTAAAACTGTTGAGGCGGGCGAAGCGCTTCCGTTAACCAGGGTAACAAAGGCCGCTTTTTCCGGTATGCCAAGTTGCTTAAGCAGATCAGTGATGGTAGCGTTTTCGCCTGCATGGACAGTAAAAGGTTCGCCGCTTTTCGTACCCTCCACATATCTATGCAACCCTGCAAAGAGCCTGACTTCCAATTCCATAATACACTTCCTCCTTCAAAACTATCATTTTAGTCTTATTATAGCATGTTTCCGGCCTTTAAAGATATTATACTGTTTACTGACGGTGGTTAGTCGGAGAAAGTTTCAAAATGAAAAGAAGAACAAAAATTCAGACGAAACCCTTTTCCTCAGTTTAAATAGCTAATTCTTTATTTTTTGGCTGTAAGGTATTTGTTGGCTATTATGGGAATATTTAAGGTATCCTGTTCCCTGCCAAAAGAGGGTATAATTAACTTGTCCCTGTCAAGCCGAATCCATTTTAGGTACGGAGGAACCAGTTAAGGCTATTCCAGCCAGGGGTGAATCGCATAAGGTTCACTTATGTGTAGGGTTGTCCTTTCCACCCGAACCCGTCAGCTAACTCCGGAGGCGTTAAGAAAGGAGGAAATTTTATGAAACGGTCTGTTGCGTTGACTTTAGCAGTATTGTTGTTGGCGGTTACATTGGGAGGCTTTTTTGTATTCAAAGCTGAGGCAGCCGTGTCATATACGGTAAAGAAGGGTGATACCCTTTACTTGATAGGGCAACGCTTCGGCGTATCGGCTGCAGCTCTTAAAGCCAGTAACGGTTTAACCAGTAATACCGTTTACCCTGGCCAGAGGTTAAACATACCTGTTAGTTCGTCAGTTAGTTCCGGTAACCGCTATGTGGTGCAGAAAGGTGATACCCTGTATCTGATTGCCAAAAGATTTGGTACCACCGTTGAGGCGATTAAGTCTGCCAGCAATTACTGGAAGGATACCTTATATGTGGGACAAGTTTTAACAATTCCTCAGCGGTTCAGCCGTCCTACCGTTACCGTATCCAGGAGTGCATCACGTTCTGACCTGGACCTGCTGGCCAGAGTTGTTTATGCTGAAGCAAGGGGCGAACCTTACGAGGGGCAGGTGGCTATAGCTGCAGTTATTCTGAACAGGGTAAAAAGCCCAAACTTCCCCAATTCAATAGCCGGAGTTATTTATGAACCACTGGCTTTCAGTTGTGTGGCTGACGGGCAGATCAATTTGCGTCCGGACCAGACGGCCTATAAAGCGGTTCAGGATGCTTTGAGTGGTTGGGATCCAACGGGTGGGGCTCTTTATTACTGGAATCCTTCTACCGCAACAAGTAAATGGGTTTGGTCACGTATAATCACCAAAAAAATCGGTAACCATGTTTTTGCAAAATAATTTGAGCTCCAATACATAAGAGACCTGCAAGGGTCTCTTTTATTTTCTCTGGTAGGTTATGAGCACATACTTCTCAAAAGTGCATACTATATAATATGTAAAAGAAATAAAAGATGTGCCGAAGAAGTTGCTATTTTAGGCAAAATATTGGTAGTTAAAAATTAATTCGGGGGGTTGTTTTTTGCTCTGGGATTACTTAAACAACATATTTAAACCGCATAAAAACAATTCACCCGCATTTTCCAAAGCAAATGGCCTGGCCGAACTACGTGAAAGATTAACTGACTTGGAAAAGGAACAAAAGAAATTACGTAATGTCATAGAAAATAAGTGCTGGACCATAGAGAAGGTAATAATAGAACATATGCATACAGATAAGTTCGAAATAAACCTGGATGCAATTGATGTTAAAGAATTGAGCGGAGTGCTAAGCGTGGGACTAAATTACGGCGGCAAAGTGATTAAAATGGAATCTCAAGAGGGGGAAAGCCAAAAAAAGGCGCTGCATGAAAACAAGCAATCAGTTAAACAAGGGGAAAATAAAGAAACGGAGCAAGTGCAGGGAATGGAGGTCAAAAAAAATTATATTCCAAAAGTGAGAATGAGCTACAGGGCTCAATAAAATTTATGACCGGTTGCCATGTCCAGTGATGACTACTGTAATGGTGAAACAATCGTTGCCTTGTTTCACCATTACAGTGGCTGGCCAGCGAGCGACAGTATTTTGTACAGGAAAAAGTTCACCAATTTTTAAATGGGTGAACTTTTTCCTTCTTACCTGTGTTACAGAAAATTTACTCTGATATCATGCGTGTCTTCCGAATTGAATTCCTTAGGCAATCTAATTTCCAGAGTGCCGGATTTATAGATGGCTTTAGCATCAAGATAATTTACCGGTGCCGGTAATTTCACAGTGTGCGATATTTTCCGCGGCGAGACAGGTTCGGCATCCTTGTGCAGTTTTATCCTGTCATGGTCAAGTTCAACAATATTTGCCGGTGGACTTGCTTCAATCCACAAAGTTACTCCGCTTAACTTAACCCTTATATCCGTCGTTTTTTCGAGACCCGGTATCGGTAATTTAACAATAACTTCGTCGGAAGTTTCGAATACTTCTGTTTTGGAGGAAAAAGATTGCTGTTTTCCTCCGGTAATTTGACGCCAAAAATTGGGTCCCAGTATATCGTTTATGTATTTTTCCAGCCATGGGAATTGTTTCATTTGTTCAAACCACATAGAAACACTAGGTATATTTCTTTCCTTTAATACATCAAAGGGATTAAAATTTTGACCATCAAAAGGATTAAAACTGTTCATAGGCAAATTACCCCTTTTTCACCTGACAATTTAGCGGTTTAACAGTCATGTCGAAGATATCCGGGTCACTCAGTAAATTGAGGCGGCTGCCAATCAAGTTGCCGTCTCCGTTAACCCGCCCAAAAGAATAATTGGTTTTAGACCGTGTTCGCCATCCCTGAAGGCTGCTTTCGCCGTAATTTAGTACGGCATTATTCTGAGCAACTGTTAAATGAGAGTTGCCTATATATATTTCCGTCTTCATTTTTGGCTCCTTTCTAATAATGGGTGTCCGTAAGATTCGCCTATAAACTCTTTGCTGAACATATCAACAGAATCTGGGTCTTCGACACTTGCTATAAGATCATGAAAAGCATTACAGTCTCCGGATAGCCTGCCGAAACCGCTGTTCACCTTGCTATGGGTTCGCCAGTCATTAAAATAATTGCTGCCAATTGCTACAGCAGAACCGGTATCGACATCAGCTATTCGTAATGTATTGATATTAATTTGCAGGGAACCCACCATCATAGTTTATCACCTGCCTTTTATTTATTAAGTTATGTCTGAAATACTAAATTCGTGATTGGGTCTAAAGCACAATATAATTTTACCGGCATAGACTATAATTAGGTTCATTAATTTTAGGGAGGGAAAGACCTATGGCTGTAGCCATTATTACAGGTTTTAATCAAATAAACCAGTTGCGCAATAATGCTAACTTATCACAGGGTAAAGGCGTTTTTGATTCATGGACATATATGGCTAAAGCAAATATTAGTGTTGGACAGGTGGCCGGTAACCTGAACACATTCCCAACGGGGGTCAATCTGATCAATGATGTAGATTTGATTGATTCCGTTATTACCGATGCAGGTTTGAAATCTCCTGTAGGACCTTCAATCATTGAAGTTATCTAAAGACCCTTTGGCAGTTCTCTGTTAATATTTTACCGGACTGGAGGTTAGATGCTAGAGCATACAGATGTTACTTGCTGAAAAGGCCTAGTTGCCTAAGTTATAATGATATATGCTAAGGTTTTGTTATTGCCCCGCATCCCGAAAAAATTTTTGCGGAAAGGGGGAGTGAAAACTGAAAAGGTTGATCACTGTACTGGCGTTAGGTTTGGTAGTTATGGGTTATGGTGTCATGCCGCAGACCATAATGCCCCAAACCTTTGCCGCTGAGGCAGAAGCGATGGGTATTAATCATCCGGTGCCAGTGCACGAAAGTATAACACTATCTGACTCTGCGGACCAAGTTCAGTCAGCTTCGACCGGCGACCCTAAGCAGAAAGCTACTGACGAGGCCAAGCAGGCACCAGATGAGAAAGTGCAGCCGGCGCCCGTCGTAGAAGCGAAGCCGGCCCCGGCCGAAGAGGTGCAGCCGGCGCCCGTCGTAGAAGCGAAGCCGGCCCCGGCCGAAGAGGTGCAGCCGGCGCCCGTCGTAGAAGCGAAGCCGGCCCCGGC